>JBEVJQ010000349.1:0-16424 GCA_040510055.1 Burkholderiaceae bacterium
CGTCGCGCCGACCGCCGACGAACTGATCAGCGGCCGGCGCGACGAGCGCGCCTGGGTCGGCGCCTACCTGGGCGAGGCCTACCTCTGGTACGACGAAATCCCGGCGCTCGATCCCGCGGACACGTCCTACGACGGCGGTCTCTATCTCGATTCGATGCGGAACTGGTTCTCGGCGCTGCGAACCCCTGCGGTCACCGCGTCCGGACGGAGGAAAGACCGCTACAGCTTCATCTACCCGTCTGAGGAATATGACCGGCTCGCCGAGGCCGGCGTCGTGTTCGGTTACGGGCACGAGTGGAAGATCGGCTCGAACACGCCGCCGCGCGCGATCCGCGTCGCCTATGTCAATCCCGGGACGCCATCGGAACTGGCCGGGATCGCGCGCGGCGACACCCTCGAAGCGGTGACGGTCGATGGCATCACCGTCTCCGCCGATTCGACCGACCCGGCCGGGATCGCGCTGCTCAATCGCGCGCTCTTTCCAGCGCGGGACAGCCCGCCCACCGGTTTGCGGCTACGTTCCGTCGACGGCGCGCTTCGCGACGTGGCGCTGGCCGGGGCCGACGTGGCGACACGATCGGTGCTGGTGGCCGAGGTCCGCGAACTGGGCCCTACGCGTGTCGGCTACCTGATGGTCAACGATTTCGTCGCCCCGGCCGAGGGGCAACTCGTCGCCGCGGTGCAGCGGTTCCGCGATGAGGGCGTCGGCGAACTCGTGCTCGACCTGCGCTACAACGGTGGCGGCTACGTCTACATCGCGAGCCAGCTGGCCTACATGATCGCGGGCGCCACCCGCGCCGACGGCCAGCTGTTCGAGCGCTTCCGCTACAACGACAAGCGGATGGCGACCATGAGCCGGCGCCAGACCGACGTCCCGTTCCTGCCGTTGTCGACCGGACAGCCAGGCAGTGGATCGGCCGCGGGTGCGGCGTTGCCGGCCCTCGAGCTGAACCGCATCGTCGTGCTTGCTTCGGCCTCGACCTGCTCGGCTTCGGAGTCGGTCATCAATGGCCTTCGCGGCATCGACCTGCCGGTCGTGCTGATCGGATCGACCACCTGCGGCAAGCCGTACGGATTCAGCGCGCGCGACAACTGCGGGGTGTCGTATTTCCCGATCGAGTTCCAGGGCGTCAACGCCCGCGGATTCGGCGACTACGACGACGGCTTCGGTGCCGACTGCCCAGCCCGCGACGATCTCGCCCGCTCGCTCGGCGATCCGTCCGAGGAGATGCTCGCCGCTGCGCTCCACCTCATCACTCACGGGACCTGTCCGTCCGTTGGCCTCGGTGCGATCAAGGCCAGCGGATCGGCCGATGGCCATCTCCTCCGTCATGTGGTGCGAGAGGGAATGTATCTCCGGCGGCCGCAACACTGGTAAGCTTGGCAAAAGCAAATACCGGAGCAGCGCCGACGACATGACACCGACGACGATCGGGATCGGCACGTGGCGGATGGGGGAAGATCGTTCGCGCAGCCAGGCCGAGATCGCCGCGGTCCGCTCGGCGCTCGATGCCGGGATACGCTTGGTCGACACCGCCGAGATGTACGGCGATGGCGCCGCCGAACGGATCGTCGGCGAAGCGATCCGGGGCCGCCGCGATCAGTGCTTTCTGGTCTCGAAGGTCACACCGTCGAATGCCTCGCGTCGCGGCACCATCGCTGCCTGCGAGCGCAGCCTGGAGCGGCTCGGCACCGACAGGATCGACTGCTACCTGCTGCACTGGGCTGGTCGCCACCCGCTGTCGGACACCCTCGAGGCATTCGAGGACCTGAAGCAACAGGGCAAGATCGGCAGGTGGGGCGTCTCGAACTTCGATCTGGACGAGATGAAGGCGCTGATGGCGCTGCCAGGCGGCCGCGAATGCGCGGCCAACCAGGTCTACTACTCGCTGACCGAGCGCGGCATCGACTTCGAGCTCCGGCCGTGGCTCGACGAGCAGGGCGTGGTCACGATCGCCTATTGCCCGCTCGATCAGGGCGAACTGGCGCGCGATCCGCGGCTCGTTCCGATCGCCGAGCGCCTGGATATCACGCCCGGGCAACTCGCGCTCGCCTGGATCGTGTCGCGGCCCGGCTGCTGGGCGATCCCGATGACGCGCAGTGCCGCGCGGGCGGCCGAGAACGCGGCCGTACTCGAGATCCGCCTCGACGGCGCGACGCTCGAACAACTCGAGCGCCAGTTCCCGCGCCCGAAGCGTCGGACGGTGCTCAAGATCGTCTGACCGCGCGCCGCCCCGAGCGGCGCTGCCCGGTTGCCGGCGGGCCGGTAGAATCGCCGGTCCTTTCGGCTTCCCTTTCGGCCCCTTTCGGCCTCCCCCCTCGCGGCCTGCCTGCAGTGCACGCCGCTCGCACGAGCACCAATGGCGCAATACGTCTACACGATGAACCGGGTCGGCAAGGTCGTCCCGCCGAAACGCACGATCCTCAAGAACATCTCGCTGTCCTTCTTTCCCGGCGCCAAGATCGGCGTGCTCGGACTCAACGGTTCGGGCAAGTCGAGCCTGCTGAGGATCATGGCCGGCGAGGACAAGGACATCGAGGGCGAGGCGATCCCGATGCCCGGGATCAAGGTCGGTTTCCTGCCGCAGGAGCCGCAGCTCGACCCGACAGCGACCGTCAAGGCGGCGGTCGAGCAGGGACTCGGTGAGGTCATGGAGGCGAAGGAGAAGCTCGACGCGATCTACGCCGCCTACGCCGAACCCGATGCCGACTTCGACGCGCTCGCCGCCGACCAGGCGAAGTACGAGGCGATCATTGCCGCGGCCGGTTCCGACAACACCGACCACCAGCTCGAGATCGCGGCCGATGCGTTGCGGCTGCCGCCGTGGGACGCGACCATCGCCACGCTGTCCGGGGGCGAGAAGCGCCGCGTGGCGCTGTGCCAGCTGCTGCTCTCGCGCCCCGACATGCTGTTGCTCGACGAGCCGACCAACCACCTCGATGCCGAGAGCGTCGACTGGCTCGAGCAGTTTCTGGCGAAATTTCCCGGCACCGTCGTCGCCGTCACCCACGACCGCTACTTCCTCGACAACGCCGCCGAGTGGATCCTCGAACTCGATCGCGGCCAGGGAATTCCGTGGAAGGGCAACTACAGCTCGTGGCTCGACCAGAAGGACGCGCGGCTCAAACAGGAGGAGTCGACCGAGTCGGCCCGCCAGAAGTCGATCAAGAGGGAACTGGAATGGGTCCGGCAGAACCCCAAGGGCCGCCAGGCGAAAAGCAAGGCCCGATTGGCCCGGTTCGAGGAACTGTCGTCGCACGAGTACCAGAAGCGCAACGAGACCAACGAGATCTTCATCCCGGTCGCCGAGCGCCTCGGCGATTCGGTGATCGAATTCAAGGACGTCAGCAAGGGCTACGGTGAACGGCTGCTGATCGACAACCTGAGCTTCAAGATCCCGCCCGGCGCGATCGTCGGGATCATCGGACCGAACGGCGCCGGCAAGTCGACGCTGTTCCGGATGATCACCGGCAAGGACAAGCCCGACAGCGGCGAGGTCGAGATCGGGTCGACGGTCAGGATCGCCCACGTCGACCAGTCGCGCGACTCGCTTGCTGGCGACAAGACGGTGTGGGAGGACGTCTCGGGCGGCCTCGACCTGCTGAACGTCGGTCGCTTCGAGATGTCGTCTCGCGCCTACGTCGGGCGCTTCAATTTCAAGGGGCCGGACCAGCAGAAGCGGGTCGGGCAACTGTCGGGCGGCGAGCGCGGGCGGCTGCACCTGGCCAAGACGCTGGTCGAGGGCGGCAACGTGCTGCTGCTCGACGAGCCGTCGAACGACCTCGACGTCGAGACCTTGCGGGCGCTCGAGGACGCGTTGCTCGAGTTCGCCGGTTGCGTGCTCGTGATCTCGCACGATCGCTGGTTCCTCGACCGGATCGCGACCCATATCCTCGCGGCCGAGGGTGAATCGCAATGGACGTTCTTCTCCGGCAACTATCGCGAATACGAGGAAGACAAGAAGAAGCGTCTCGGCGAGGAGGCGGCCCGGCCGCATCGGATCCGGTATAAGCCGCTGAAGGTCTGAGCAGCCGTCGTTGAAGCGACGTGCACGGCGCCCCGGGTCGCCGCGCACTCGTGCTCGACTAGGACTCGAGCACCGTCATACTACGGGCATGCTGCTCGAACCGTTCGCGCGGCCGCCGGCCGGGCTGCGGCAATGGCGGCGTGACCTCGGCGGTCTCTATGCTGCCAACGGCCTGATCGGCTTCATCTTCGCGGCGACCGGTCCGGTCGCGGTGATCCTCGCCGTCGGCATCGGCGGCGGCCTGTCCGAGGCAGAGATCGCCTCCTGGATCTTCGGCGCGTTCTTCCTCAACGGCCTGCTGTCGATCGCGGCCTGCCTGCTGTACCGGTTGCCGCTGGTGTTCTTCTGGACGATCCCCGGCACGGTGCTCGTCGGCCCGGCACTCGGCCACTTGCGGTTCGCCGAGGTCGTCGGCGCCTTCGTCGCGACCGGCGTTCTGATGCTGGGCCTCGGCCTGTTCGGCTGGGTACGGCGGTTGATGGACGCGATTCCGATGGCGATCGTGATGGGCATGGTCGCAGGCGTGTTCCTGCGCTTTGGAACCGATCTCGTGTTCGCCGTCCGTGACGCCTGGTTGCTGGCTGTCCCGATGATCGCCACCTTCCTGCTGCTGTCGGCCTGGAGTGCAGCCGGTCGCCGGCTGCCGCCGCTGATCGGAGCGCTGGTCGTCGGCGTGCTGCTGGTGGTGGCAGGCGTTGGCGCCACCACGGTCGATGCTGCCGCGGCGAATGCCGCCGGGACCGGCGGCCGCTGGTTCGCGGCGCCCGTATTCCAGGCGCCGGCGTTTTCATGGCAGGCGATGATCGAACTGGTGGTACCGCTGGCGATCACGGTGCTGATCGTGCAGAACGGCCAGGGCTTCGCGGTGCTGGCCGCGGCGGGTCACCGGGCGCCGATCAATGCCGTCACCACGGCGAGCGGGGCTCTGTCGATCGTGACGGCGCTGGTGGGCACGGTCTCGACCTGTCTCACCGGACCGACCAACGCGCTGATATCGAGTTCCGGCGACCGCTCGCGTCACTACGCGGCGGGGGTGGTCGTCGGCCTGCTGGCCGTCGTATTCGGGCTGCTGTCGCCGCTGTTCACGCGGCTCCTGCTCGCGACGCCGCCGGTGTTCATCGCTACGCTCGCGGGCCTGGCGATGTTGCGCGTCCTGCAGGCCGCGTTCGTGACCGCGTTCAAGGCGCGGTTCTCACTCGGCGCACTGGTGGCGTTCATCGTCACCGTTGCCGGCGTGCCGCTGGCCAGCATCGGCGCGGCGTTCTGGGGACTGGTGTTCGGCTTCGCGACATCGCTGCTGCTCGAGCGCGCCGACTTCAAGGCGGTTGCTCGTGAAGCGGAGCGCGCCGCCGGCGGCGCCGACCGGGAGCTCGATGGCTGCGAGACAATAGCCCGTGGCCAGCTTCCCGGAGATTGACGATGCCGAAACGAATCAGTGGAGCGCCCGACCCATCAGCGCTCGGAACGCCGTCGCGGACCCGCAACCGGCCGACCGCGTCGTGGGCTCGAGGCAGACGCTCGGTCGAGGGCGCGGTCGGCAGGCTGTCGGCGATCGTGCTCGGCGTCGGCATCGCCGGTACGCTGGTCGCCGCGGCCCAGGCGCAAACGGGCCAATTCCCGTCGCGCAAGGCCGGCCTCTGGGAGATGAAGACTGCCGGCGGTCCGTTCGGCGGCACGCAGCAGATGCGCCAGTGCATCGACGCCCGGACCGACGACCTGCTGCGGCAGCAGAGCGCCGACAAGGGGCAGAACTGCGACAAGCCCATCGTCACCAAGCGCGGTGACAGCTACGAGAGCGATCTGGTCTGCCGTCGCGAGGGCTTGACGACCACGATGCACGGCCAGTTCGCGATGAAGGGCGACACCGCCTACAGCGGGACGATGCGGCTGCGCTTCGATCCGCCGATGAACGGCGTGAGCGAGATGAACATGATGCAGGAGGGGCGTTGGCTGGGCCCGTGCAAGGCCGGCATGAAGCCCGGCGACGTGGTGATGGAGGGCGTGCCGCGGACCAATCTGCTGAACCGTGAAGGCGCGGCGCCGAGCAGCCTGTCTCCGGAACAGCTGAAGGCCCTGCGCGAGGACATGGAACGGCGGATGAAGGAGAGTTCCGCCAAGTGACTGTCGCTGGCGTGCCGCCCGCACCGATCGCCGATCACGCCGGCCTCGCGCTGCCCGCGCCGTCGAGGTTGCGCAACGCAGCTGTCAGGGCGGCAGATCGCCGGCGGCGGCGACGAACCAGCGATCGACATCGAGCCGGCGGCGCAGCGCATCGAGCGCATCGGCTGGCGTGACGCGGCGCAGGTCGGCCTCGACCTTTTCCCACTGCGTCCAGTCGCGCTCCCAGTAGAGGTTGGAGACGACGGTCGAAACCGCGCCTGCTTCGCTGGCGAGCCGCTCGCGTCGCTGGCTGATCCAACCGTGGCGCGCGGTGTCGATCTCGGCCTGGCTGAAGCCTTCGGCCCAGGCCCGCGCCAGTTCCTCGCGTAGCGCGCTCTCGAACCGGGGCAGGTTGGCCGGTGCCAGGATGGCGCGGACCGTGACGGCGGCGTTCGGCACGCGGCGGTCGGCCGAGAGATAGCCGAAGACGCTGTACGACAGGCCTTCGCGCTCCCGCAGTCGCGTCGACAGCCGACTGCTCGAGCCTCCGGCCAGGACCTGGACGGCGAGTGCGAGCGCGGGATAGTCGGCATCGGTTTCGGACAGCGCCAGGTTCTGGACCGCGAGGTAGACGAGGTTCGGCTTGTCTACCAGCCGGATTCGCTCGGCCGCAGTCGGCATCGGCGCATACGGGCGCTCGATCCGCTCGAACGCAGGCGCCGCGCGCCAGCCGGCGAGCAGCGCTTCGACGCGAGCGGCGACCGTCCGGGGATCGAAGTCGCCGATCGCGGCGAGTTGGCCATGGCCGGTGCCGGCAAACCGGCGATAGAACGCTGCCATCCGTTCCGCCGTCTGCCGCTCGAGGTCGGCGATCTGCTCGGTTGCCGTCCGGTAGTAGCGCGGATCATCCGGCGCGAACGATTGCGCGGCACGGCGTACTGCATCGCTGGCGACGTAGTCGGGCTGGTCGCTGCGTTCACGCAACCGCGAGATCGCCTGGCCGCGTCGCTCGCGAAACAGGTCGGCGGGGAACGCCGGTTCGCGAATCGCCTGGATCGCCAACGCAAGGGCGTCGTCGAGGCGCTCGCGACCGACCTGCAGCGACAGGTCCAGTCCCGTGGACGAGACGTCGATGTCCAGCTGCGCGTCGAGCTGGCGCACGCGATCGTCGAACTGCTGGCGCGGGAGTTTTCTTGTCGCTCCGGGCACCATCCAGTCGAGCAGGTCGGCTTCGCGCCAACGCCCCGACAGCGACGCCAGGTCGCCCCACTGCAGTTGCAGCCGCAGGTTGACGCGATCGCCGCGTGTCTTGCGACGCAGCAACGCATAGTCGATGCCGCCTGCCAGGCGTCCGGAGACGCTGTTCGACGACAACTCGGCGACGGTGACCGGGCCGTCGCCGCGGCGCAGCGGCTCCGCGCTGAACGCCATGTCCGACAACAGCGTCGCCGGATCACTGCGCGCGGTCGGCGCCGGTGCCCGCCGCGTCGATGGCGAGGGGACGTAGCGCGCGGTCGTACGGTTGTCGCGCACCAGGTACTGGCGCATCGCCTCACGAATCTCGGCGAGCGATAGGCTGCGCAGCCAGTCGCGCTGGGCGAACCACAGCCGCCAGTCGCCGAGCGAGATCGACTCGGTCAGCATGATTGCGACCGATTCCGATGATTCGAGCGCGCGGCGCGCGCCGTTGAGCCATTCATCGCGGGTCCGTTCGAGCGCCGCCTGGGTCAGCGGCAGGTCGCGCTCGAGCAGTTCGGTCAAGCGCCGTTCGGCACGGGCCGGATCGGCCGTTGCCGCGAGACGGGTGCCGAACACCAGCATTCCCGGGTCGGCGAGACCGAGCGAATAGCCCCAGGCCGAGTCGGCGAGGCCGCCCTGTACCAGCGCCTGGTAGATCGGACCATCCGGCTCGCGCGTGAGCATCGCCGCGGCCACGCTGATCGCGACGTTGGCTTTCGACGCGCCGTCGGGAACGTGGTAGGCCACGTTGACCAGCGGCAGGCCGCCAGCGCGGCGCAGCATCGTTTCGCGTTCGCCCTCCTGGACGCGCTCGACCGTGTAGGGTTCGAGCAGGGCTTCGACCGGCCGCGGCAAGCCCGCTATCGTCCGTCCGATCGCTTCGATCGCGGTCGCCTCGTCGATGCGGCCGGTGACGACGAGCACGGCGTTGTCGGGGCGGTAGTAACGACGGTAGAACTCCTGCAGTCGCCAGGCCTGCACGCTGGCCAGGTCGGATTCGGTGCCGATGACGGGCCGACCGTACGGATGGAACCGGTAGGCCGAACCCATCAGTTCCTGGAACAGCAGGCTCGATGGCCGATTGCGGCCCTGCTCCATCTCGTTGCGGACGACGGTTCGCTCAGAGGCGAGCGATTCCTCGGTGACCTGGACATTGGCCATCGTGTCGGCGAGCCAGCCGAGGTACCAGCGGAAAGTCTCGTCGTTGCCGGTGAAGTGCGCGAAGTAGTTGGTCCGGTCGTACGAGGTCGTGGCATTGAAGCGCATCGCCCGGTCGGCGAACGAGCGCTTCGGGTCTGGCGTGTCCGGCGTGCCTTTGAACAGCATGTGCTCGAGCAGGTGCGCCATCCCGGCCTCACCCGGGCCCTCGTGGCGCGAGCCGACCCGATAGACGAGGTTGACGCTGGTCGTGGGGCTGGCCGGATCGGGTCCGATGACCGCCGCCAGGCCGTTGGGCCAGCGGTATTCGGTGAGACCCTCGACCCGGGCGACGCGCACGGGCACGGTCGCGGTCGTGGCGGTCGCCGCATTCCCCGCGGTTGCCGCATCGCGCGCGCTGGCCTCGCTCGCCGCGGTTGCCTGCGCAACGCTCGGAGTCGAGGTGGTGCGATCGCCTCTCTCGGCGGTTGCCGTCGCAGGTCGACGGCCGTCGGCTGCGCCATCGTCCCGGGGCAGTGCGCAGCCGGCGACGGCGAGCACCAGCGCCAACGCGGTCACGGCCGTTGCCAGGGCGCGGCCGGTCGCGACGCGCTGGGCACTCGCGTGCTCTTGCGCCACGACGACCGCCGATCGCTGTCGGCGCGACGACGGGCGGGATTCGACGAAACACGGGGCGCAGCCGGTGGGCGACATTTGCGGAGATGTTGATTCGATCGGACCGTGAGTGTAGCCAGTGGGCTCACATGCGAACCGCAGCAGACAGGTTCGCATCAGGTGATAAGGTGCCGGGCCGGCGTCCCCGCAGTCGTTGCGTTAACGGAAACAGTCTTTGCACGCGACGGATCTAGCGCGAACGACTTGCCCCCGGTAGCTTCGCGGGAAGACGGATCGAACCAGCAGTGGCGGCGTCGTGCGACCGTCACCCGATCGCGGCGTCGATCGCGCGGCTGCCGCCCGACCGGTGATGTTGATATCGAAGCCAACGCGAAAGTTACTCCGACTTCTGCTCGGGGCGGCGCTGTTGCCCGCGGTGGTCGCGCCGTGGCGCTCGGCCATGGCCGCCGATCCCAGCGTCGCGTCGCCGCGTCCCGTGTGGTGGCCGACCGGGACGTTCGGCCAGATCGGCGCCGCCGAGGCTACGCAGATGGCCGTCGTCGGCTTGACCTGGGACTGGCCCTGGCAGCGGCCTTTTCTTGGCGGCCGGCTCGGGGGCTACTGGGAGGTCTCGGTCGGGCGCTGGAACGCCGATTCGGCGCCCCAGGGCGGTGGATGGTTCACCCACTTGGGCGTCACGCCGGTGCTGCGGTGGAACTTCGGCGCGGGGGAACGGTGGTTCGCGGAGCTGGGGATCGGCGCCAACCTGTTGGCACCAATCTATGAGAACGACGACAAGCGTTTCAGCACGACGTTCAACTTCGGCGATCACCTCGCCATCGGCCGGCGCTTCGGCCAGGCTGCGCAGCATGGACTGTCGCTACGCGTCCAGCACTTCTCGAATGCCAGCATCCGCAAGCCGAACCCGGGCGAGAACTTCCTGCAGCTGCACTATTCGCGGCAGTTCTAGTGTGGTGAATCTCTGATTCACCACACTCCTATGGTCGCCTCTGTCAATAGGAGTACATGGGTTCCGTTTCGCGCGCCACGGCCACGCACACTTGTTGCGTTGAACGCCGCGGGCATCGAGCGCAGCAAAGCGCCGGCTCAGCCGCAACTGCGCCTTCCAGGCCGTGGCCTGGATGTCGCTGCCAAGCTCGCGCTGACGCTCGAGGGCGCGTGGGCCGATGCGCGGCTTGAAGCGATATCTAGCGCTCGATGCCGGGAACTGACAAAGGCAAATTCAAGCCTGGTCGACGCCCGCGGGTTGCGCAACACCCGTGCCGAACATCTCGTGGTGGATGCGCGAGTCGTCCACCCCTAGACTCCTCAACGCCGAGATCTGCATCGGCATGAACGCGGCCGGGCCGCAGATGTAGTAGTCGGCGTCAGGCTTCAGGATCAAATGGGCGACGCGATGCAGATCGACCAGCCCCGGATAGTCGTAGTCGTAGCCCAGTGCATCGGTTTCCAGCGGGGCGTCGTAGAAGACGATGCTCGTCATCCGCCGATTGGTCTCGGCCACCGCTCTGATGCGCTCCTTCATCGCGTGAACCGCACTGTTGCGCGCGCCGTGCACGAACACGACCTCGCGCTCGGTATCCCTGAGCACCGTCTTCAGCATGCTGACGAGCGGCGTAAGGCCGACACCCCCGCTGATCAGCACCACCGGCGTCGTAGCCTGCAGGTCGATTGCGAAATTGCCGAACGGCGGTGTGATCTTGACCACGTCGCCTCGATGCAGGTAATCGTGCAGCAGGTTCGAGACGTAGCCGGCCGTCCGCTGCGGGGTCTCGACTTCGCGCTTGACCGAGATGCGGTAGCTCTTGCCGTTCGGCGCGTCGGACAGGCTGTATTGGCGGATCTGCTGCAGCCCCAGGCTCGGCACATCCATCGCGACGCTGACGTACTGGCCGGGCTTGAAATCGGGCAGCGGGTTGCCGTCCCTGGGCACCAGATAGAAGGTGGTGATGACGTCGCTTTCCCGCGGCTTGTGCGCGATCTCGAAGTCACGCCAGCCGCGCCAACCGCCCGGACGCGCGGCCGCCTGCTCGTACAGTTCGCCCTCGACCTTGATGAACAGCGCAGCGAGCGCCTGGTAGGCCTCGGCCCAGGCGGACATGATCGGCTCGGTGGCCGCACTGCCGAGCACTTCCTTGATTGCCGCGAGCAGGTGCTCGCCGACGACCGCGTATTGCTCCGGCACCACTCCCAGGCTCGCATGCTTGTGCGCGATCCGCTCTACCGCGCCTTGCAGAGCCGACAGGTTGTCGATGTGCGTCGCGTAGGCCAGCACCGCTGCCGCGAGCGCACGCTGCTGCTCGCCGCTTTCCTGGTGGCGCATGTTGAACAGGTTCTTCAGCTCCGGGTGCGCCTGGAACAGGCGTTCGTAGAACCGTTGAATGATCCTGTAGCCGTGCTCGGCGAGTGCCGGAGCCGTTGCCTTGACTGTTTCGATGGTGCTTTGCGTCAGCATGTCGCCTCCGGCCCGATCAACGGAACACCACACTAGGTAGCGATCGTTCCAGCGGGCGCTCGTCTGGCTGGCGCTGGGTCCAGCCGCCGCCGCGCTCAGCCCGGCACCCTACATCACCGCGCCCAGGTACCAGGGAACGAACTCTTCCTGGCCGATCCCGAACGCTTCGCTCTTCGTGGGTTCGCCGGAAGCCGTGCGAATCATCAGCTCGAAGATCTCGGCGCCCTTGTCGGCCACGGTCGACTTGCCTTCGATGATGTCGCCGCAGTTGATGTCCATGTCGTCGGTCATCCGCTGGTAGAGCGGCGTGTTGGTGGCGAGCTTCAGCGACGGCGAGGGCTTGCAGCCGTAGACCGAGCCGCGCCCGGTGGTGAAGCAGATCACATTGGCGCCGCCGGCGACCTGCCCGGTGGCCGAGACCGGGTCGTACCCGGGCGTGTCCATGAAGACGAAGCCACGCGCATCGACCCGCTCGGCGTACTGGACGACATCGACCAGGTTCGTCGTCCCGGCCTTGGCGACGGCCCCCAGCGACTTCTCGAGGATGGTGGTGAGTCCACCGGCCTTGTTCCCGGGCGACGGATTGTTGTCCATGCTGCCCTCGTTGCGGGCGGTGTAGTCCTCCCACCAGCGGATCCGGGCGATCAGCTTGTCGGCGACCTCCTGCGAGATGGCGCGACGGGTCAGCAGGTGCTCGGCGCCGTAGATCTCCGGCGTTTCCGACAGGATCACCGTCCCCCCGTGGGCGACGACGAGATCGCAGGCCGCGCCCAGTGCCGGGTTGGCAGAGATTCCGGAATAGCCGTCGGAGCCGCCGCACTGCAGCCCGATCTTCAGTTCCGACACCGGTACCGGCTCGCGCTCGAACTGGTTGGCCAGCGGCAGCATCGATTCGACCGCCTCGATCCCGGCGTCGACGGTCTTGCGGGCCCCGCCCGAGGTCTGGATCACCAGCGGCATCAGCAGCTTCGACTCGTCGAGTCCCTGGGTCTGGAACAGCGCATCCATCTGGTTCGCTTCGCAACCGAGGCCGATGACCACGATGCCGGCGAAATTGGCATGGCGGACGTAGCCGGCGATGGTCCGGCGCAGCACGTCCATCCCCTTGCCGTTGGTGTCCATTCCGCAGCCGACCCCGTGGGTGATCGGGACCACCCCGTCGATGTTCGGAAACGCCGCCAGGCGTTTGGCGTCGAAATGCGCGGTCACGTACTTCGAGACGCTGGCCGAGCAGTTGACCGTCGAGATCACGCCGACATAGTTGCGCGTGGCGGCGCGCCCGTCGGCGCGCCAGTAGCCCATGAACGTACGCTCGCTGTCCGGCTTGGGCGTCGGCCGCAGGTCGGTCCCGACGGCATAGTCGCGGGCGAAACCCTCGAAGGCGAGGTTGTGCGAATGGACGTGGTCGCCGGGAGCGATATCGCGGGTGGCGAAGCCGATGATCTGGTTGTAGCGCTTGACCGGTTGTCCCTTGGCGACGGCGCGGGTCGCGATCTTGTGGCCCGGCGGGATCGCGTCGCGGCAGGTGACGGCCTCGGATTCGATCCGGCTGCCAGCGGCAAGCGGTCGGGCTGCGATAACGACGTCATCGGCGGCATTCAGGCGAAGCACCTGCTGGCGCAGGACGGAAACGGTGGTCATCGGGGCCTCCTTCGCTCCTCGCGGCCGGTGCGGTGGCGGGCCATGCCCGGCCATACGGGCCAACGGACGATTATGGCACCGCCCTACAATCGTCGCTTCCTCTTCGCGCCGGGACTACCCGCGCTCTACGCGCCGGGACGCCCCGCGCGCGGCCTCGACCACGGACCCGCGAATGACATCCTCCGATCCGGCGCCGGCCGACGTGACGCCGGTCATCACCGACCTCTATCTCTATCCGGTCAAGTCGTGCCGCGGCATTCGCGTGGCCGACGCCGCGCTGTGGGAGACGGGACTGCTGCTCGACCGCTTCTGGATGGTGATCGACGAGGACTGCCAGTTCGTCACCCAGCGCGACCTGCCGCGGATGGCCCTGATCGAGACCGCCTTGAAGTTCGAGCAGTTGCGCCTGAAAGCCCCCGGGATGCTGCAACTCGACATCCCGGTCGGCGGTTTCGATTACTCAGACCCACGGCGGGTCCTCGTCGGTCTATGGGCAGACACGGTACCGGCGTTCATCGAGGATCCGATCGTCAACGAGTGGTTCAGCCGCTTTCTCGATCGCAAGCTGCGGCTGGTCCGGATCGATCCCGATCACCGCCGGGTCTGCAATCGCAAATGGACCGGGCCGCGCGAGGCGATCACCCAGTTCGCCGACGGTTTTCCGCTGCTCGTGCTGGGGCGGGCCTCGCTCGCCGACTTGAACGAGCGGCTAGCCGCCGCGGGTGGGGCGCCGATGACGATCGATCGCTTTCGCCCCAACATCGTGATCGACGGCGTCGAGGCATACGGCGAGGATCACCTGGAGACGCTGGGCACTGCGGACTACGCCCTGCGCCTGGTCAAGCCGTGCACCCGTTGCCGGATCACCCAGACCAATCAGCAGACCGCCGAGGTCGGCAACCAGCCGCTCGACCTGCTGGCGACCTATCGCCACGACCCCCGGGCCGACGGCCTCGCGTTCGGAATGAACGCCGTGGTCGATCGCGGTGCCGACGATGCCACAATCAAGGTCGGCGATCGGTTGCATGCAACCATCGCATTCGACTGAGCCGCCTCATGGGCACGGCCGATGCCATTGACCCCGACAGCGCCTCGAAGGAGATCGACGCGATGAGCCAGACCCCCCAGGAACTCGATACTGCCCGCATCGTCAAGCTGTTGAACCAGATCATGGAAATGGAGTTGGCAGGCGTCGTTCGCTACACCCACTATTCGCTGATGGTCTACGGTTTCAGCCGGATCCCGATCGTCGAGTGGCTGCGCAAGGAAGCGACCGAGAGCCTGGCGCATGCGCAGCAGGCCGGCGAGATGGTCACCATGCTCGGCGGCCATCCGTCGCTCAAGATCGGCAGCCTGCTCGAATCGCACCAGCACGACATCGGCACGCTGCTGCGCGAATCGCTCGAGCACGAGAAGACCGCACGCGCGCTTTACTACGAGTTGCTCGCCGCCGTGCAGGGGCGCTCGGTCGTGCTCGAGGAATACACGCGCGAGATGATCCAGCTCGAGGAAATCCACGCCGACGAGGTCAACAAGATGTTGCGCACGCCGGGCGAGACCGGAGTGTTCAAGGGCTGACACCGAAGCCCGGAGCGATCGACCTCCCTCCGGTCGAGACGTCGCGCCTGGCCGCGCCGGGCCACGCTCTCGCGCCCCCGGTCGCGTCCTCGTTGCCGGACCGATGCCGTGTCACCGGGTTGGCGCTTCGGACATTACTTGGCCATAATCCCCGCGAACGGGGGAGACGAGCGATGGCGAAGCGACTCGAGGGCAAGCGCGTGGTCATGAGTGCGGCCGCGCAGGGCATCGGCAAGGCGACCGCGCTCGCGCTCGCGGCCGAAGGCGCATCGGTGCTGGCGACCGACCGCGACGGCGAGGCGCTGAAGGCGCTCGAGGGGACGCCGGGAATCGAGACCGCGGTGCTCGATGTCACCGACGATGCCGCCGTCGCGCGCGTCGTCGGCGGCGCCGACCGGATCGACGTCCTGTTCAACTGCGCCGGTTACGTCCACCAGGGCAGCATCCACGAAACCACCGACAAGGACTGGGACTTCAGTTTCCGTCTCAACGTTCGGGCGATGTGGAAGATGATCGCCGCGGCGCTGCCGAAAATGGAGAAGGCCGGGGCGGGCTCGATCATCAACATCGCCTCGGTCTGCTCGAGCACCAAGGGCTTTCCCAACCGCTTCGTCTACGGCACGACCAAGGCCGCCGTCATCGGAATGACCAAGTCGATCGCAGCTGATTTCGTCGGCAAGGGCATCCGCTGCAACTGCGTCTGCCCGGGCACGGTCGACACGCCCAGCCTCGGTGACCGTATCAAGCAGCTCGGCGACGAGGCCGAGGCCCGCAAGATGTTCATGGCCCGCCAGCCCACCGGCCGGCTCGCCACGGCCGAAGAGATCGCACCGATCGTCGTCTACCTGGCCTCGGACGAGTCACGGTTCGCCACGGGCCAGGCGTTCAATGTCGATGGTGGCATCACGATCTGATTCCCGGCCCCGTCCCTCCCCCACTCGTCCCCGTCCCGGTTCTGGTTTCTGCACCCCCGGTCCCACGACGGGGCCGACCCCGGGGATCGGACGAGGGCCGGTCGAACGTGCCCGACAACAACAGGAGAAGAGCGATGAAACTGGTTCGGTATGGCAAGCCAGGCAAGGAAAAGCCCGGATTGATCGATTCGGAAGGCAAGCTGCGCAGCCTCGACGGGCTCGTGTCCGACATCGGCCCGGAAGTGCTCGTGCCGAAAGTGCTCGCGCGCCTGGCCAAGGCCAAGCCGGCGGCGCTGCCGCTGGTCCGCGGCACACCTCGGCTGGGCTGCCCTATCAGCGGCGCCACCAAGTTCGTCGCCATCGGTCTCAACTTTGCCGACCACGCGGCCGAGTCCGAGCTGCCGATCCCGAAGGAGCCGATCATCTTCCAGAAGACGTTGTCGTCGATCCAGGGTCCGACCGATGACGTCATGCTGCCCAAGGGGTCGGTCAAGTCGGACTGGGAGGTCGAACTCGGACTCGTGATCGGCACCCGCGCGCGCTACGTCTCCAAGCGTGACGCCCTCAGCTATGTCGCCGGCTACGTCCTGGTCAACGATGTTTCGGAGCGTGAGTACCAGATCGAGCGCGGCGGTACCTGGGACAAGGGCAAGGGCTGCGACACCTTCGGTCCCGTCGGCCCGTGGCTCGTGACCA
>JBEVJQ010000350.1:0-3857 GCA_040510055.1 Burkholderiaceae bacterium
AGAGGGTCATCAACGGCTCGAACGAGGCGCCGCGATCCGCCACCTCGTTCGCCACCCCGTTCTCGGCCGAGTTCGACGCCGTGGCCGCCTCGTTGGCGGCCCCGTTCGCCCGCCCGTTCCCCGGCTCGGTCGCCCGCCCGTTCGCCGACGCTTCGCCCGTCGCCCGGGCCAACGCCGCCAGGATCCGCGCGCGATAGGCGGCCGCCGCGGCGACCGTGGTCACCGGCGGCTTCAGGTTCGGCATCACGATCGCTCGCTGGAACTGCGCCGCTGTCGCGCCGACCACGGCCGCGAGGGCCGCGCCGTCGCGCAGGTGCAGGTGCCAGTCGTCGGGGGCGATCAGGGTCAGCCGGTCCATCGCGACGAACTCGTCCGGTCAGCGTTCCGGCCCAGCGGCGATCGATCGCGACGCGCCGCCCGCGGCACCGATCCTGGGCCGTTCCACGGGCGGCACTGCGGGGCGATTAGTCGGCGTAGATTCCCGCCTTGCGGATGATCGGCGTCCAGCGGTCGATCTCTGTCTTGAGCTTCTTCTCCACGCCTTCGGGGGTCTGCTGCGCGACCGGATACGGGATCGCGCCCAGGTCGTTGAAGCGCCTGAGGAGCGCCTCGTCCTTCAGCGCCGACTGGACCGCGGCGACGAGCTTGTCGACGATCGGCTTCGGCGTGCCCTTTGGCGCATACATCGCGTGCCAGACGCCAACCTGCAGCGCGGGCAGGCCGGCTTCGGTAGTCGTCGGCAGGTTCGACAACGTCGCCAACCGTTCGGCCGTCGTCACCGCATAGGCCTTGACCTTCTCTCCACGGATCTGCTCGGTGGTGTTCGTGGTCTGGTCGCAGAGCAGGTCGACCTGTCCGCCCATCAGGTCCGTCATCGCCGGGGCCGTCCCCTTGTACGGGACCGAGACCAGCGGGGCGTCGATCGCCGACATGAACATCAGCCCGCAAAGATGCGATGCGGAGCCGACGCCGGCGTTGGCCAGCGTCACCTTTTCCGGGTTCTTCTTGGCGTAGGCGATCAGTTCCTTCAGGTCCTTTGCCGGGAAGTCGCGCTTGGACAGCACCGTCATCGGCACGTCGTTGATCATCGCGATCGGCTGGAAGCTCGTGACCGAATCGAACGACAGCTTGCGGTAGAGCGCCGGCTGCGTCGACATCCCGATGTGGTGGACCAGCAGTTTGTAGCCGTCGGGCGCGGCCCGGGCGACCTCGGCCGCGCCCAGCGTGCCGCCGGCGCCGGCCTTGTTCTCGACGATGAGCGTGCCGCCGAGCGACTTGGTCATCGACGCGGCGAGGACCCGCGCCACGGTGTCGGTCGGGCCGCCGGCGGCGAAGGGGACGATGATCGACACCGGCCGCGACGGGTAGTCCTGCTGGGCGCTGGCCGGGCCTGCGAAGCCGGAAAGAGCGCAGGCGAGGCTCGCGCTGACGGCGGCTGCCGTGGCGACGGTCGAACGGGGGTTGCTCATCGAGATGTCTCCTCGTGGGATGGGCGTGGCCGACACAGGGCCTGAGCCAAGTAACGGGGGCGGACGGGCAAGGGACGACACGGCTGCGGCGGCAGGCCGCACGCCCCGCCTCGGGCGCGCCCCGATGGCAGGCGCGGCGACGCTATCATCCCGCGGCAACCGCCTCGGCCACCGCCTTGCCGACATCGGTGGTCGTGGCGTTGCCGCCCATGTCCGGCGTCCGCGGACCGTTGCCGGTCACCTGTTCGATAGCCCGCAGTACCCGGTCATGCGCCTTCTGGTAGCCCAGGTGCTGGAGCATCATCGCGCCGCACCAGATCTGCCCGATCGGATTGGCCAAGCCCTTGCCGGCGATGTCGGGCGCCGACCCGTGAACCGGCTCGAACAGCGACGGGAAGGTCTTCTCGGGATTGATGTTGGCCGACGGCGCGATCCCGATCGTCCCGGTACAGGCCGGCCCCAGGTCCGAGAGGATGTCGCCGAACAGGTTGCTGGCGACGACGACGTCGAACCACTGCGGGTTGCGAACGAAGTGCGCGGTCAGGATGTCGATGTGGAACTTGGCGACCTTGACGTCGGGATACGACTTCGCCATCTCGGCGACACGCTCGTCCCAGTACGGCATCGAGATATAGATGCCGTTCGACTTGGTGGCCGACGTCAGCGCCTTGCGCGGTCGCGACTTCGCCAGTTCGAAGCCGTACTTGAGGATCCGGTCGACGCCCTTGCGGGTGAAGATCGACTGCTGCAGCACGGTCTCGCGCGCGGTGCCGGGAAACATTCGCCCGCCGATGTCGGAGTACTCGCCCTCGGTGTTCTCGCGGACGACGTAGAAGTCGATCTCGCCCGGCTTGCGGTTGGCCAGCGGGCACGGCACGCCCGGCATCAGCCGCACCGGCCGCAAGTTGACATACTGGTCGAACTCGCGGCGGAACAGCAGCAGCGAGCCATAGAGCGAGATATGGTCAGGAACCTTGCCGGGCCAGCCGACGGCGCCGAAGAAAATCGCGTCGTGACCGCCAATCTTGTCCTTCCAGTCGTCCGGCATCATCGTGCCGTGACGCTCGTAATAGTCGCAGCTCGCAAAGTCGAAGTGATCGAACGCGAACTCGAACCCCTCCTTGCGCGCGATTGCATCCATCACCCGGATACCCTCGGGCATCACCTCAACTCCGATTCCGTCACCGGCGATCACGGCGATTCGATGCTTTGCCATTGGCTGCTCCCCCTCGGACATTCTTTTGGCTGGACTGCCGCGTATCCCCGCGCCGACGCTGTCGCCGCACAGGCCACCGGATTCCTGGCCCGCAGCTTATTGTAGTGGGCGGCCGCGGGCGGTCGGGCCCATCGCGTCCGAGGCGGCACGGCACGCGGGCCGCTGCGAACGGACCGTACGCACCGAACGGTCCGACGGACAAGCGCCAGACTTACGGGACTGGCATCGGCGCGCCGACGGGACCGGGCCTCGGGCCGACGGGATTGGCCTTCGGCGCCGACGGGATTGGCCTTCGCGCCGGATTGGCCTTCGCGCCGAACTGGCTTCGGCGCCGGCTGGACCCGGCCGAGCCCTGACGGATCTGCTTGTATTAGTCCGGACAATAGTGTTTAATCGCGCCGTGAACCCGGATACGCTCAAGCCCGTCACGCCCCGCTACCTCCAGGTCGCGCGGTCGCTGATGGCCGAGATTGCCGCCGGGCGCTACCCCGTCGGCAGCCGGCTGCCAAACGAACTCGAGTTGTGCGAGCAGTTCGGCGCCAGCCGGTTCACCGTTCGCGCCGCGATCGGCAAGCTCGCTGGCGCCGGCCTCGTGAGCCGCAAACCCAAGATCGGGACGATCGTCGAAGCACGCGAAGCGCGGCCCCAGCGCCAGCTCAACGTTGCCGGCCTCGAGGACATCCAGCAGTTCGGGCGTCGGACGTCGATGCGCGTGTTGACCCGGCGCCTCGAGGTCGTCGCGCCGAGCGCGCCGCCACCGCTCGACACGCACGTCGGCGAGACCTGGCTCTACGTCGAAGGGCTGCGAACCAGTGAACAGTCGCGCGAGCCGATCTGCTTCAACGAAGTCTGGGTCTGTCCGGACTACCGCGGCGTCTCCGGCATCGAGGGCATCGTCCAGCAGTCGATCTTCACGATGGTGGAGCGGCAGTTCGGCGTGACGATGGCCGCGATCGAGCAGGACATGCGCGCCAGCGCGATCGACGCGCGGGTCGCGAACGCGCTGGGGTTGAAACGTGGATCGCCGGCGCTGATCGCGCGTCGGGCGTACTACGACGACAACCGCCGCCTCGTGGAGTTGGCGGTCAGCATCCATCCACCGGACAGCTTCGTCTACAGCCTCAAGCTCGAGCGCCACGACGGCAGTCGCGGCGCTCGCGAACTGTGATCGA
>JBEVJQ010000351.1:0-14883 GCA_040510055.1 Burkholderiaceae bacterium
GAGGGCCGGGCAAAGAACCGTCGCGTCGAACTCGTGCGGCGGTGAACCGGGACTGAACCGGGCGCCGCCAAGTCGTCCGTCGGCCTCCACCGCTGAGGGGAGTTGTGCGTTATCGGTTGCAACCAATCATCGCAACGCGGGCCGCCCGCCCGTCCACCGCCGTCCGTCACCGCCCACCCGTCACCGCCCGTCCGTCACCGCCCACCCGTAAACCGCTCAGCCGTCACCGCCGCCCGTCACCGCTTGGCGGCCAGTCGCGCCTCGTTGGCCGCGACCGAGCGCCTGAACGCGGGTCTGTCGCGCAACGGCCCGACATAGCGTTCGAATGCCGGTCGTTTCTCGATCGTCCCGACCATCATTCCCCAGCCCAGCTGCGAACCGAGATAGAGGTCGGCGGCCGTGAATGCCGGGCCGCAAAGGAACGGAGCCGATGCCAGCGTCGTGTCGAGCGCCCGTTCCAGCGTATGCAGCGTGTGATCGAGGCTGCCGAAGCCGACCATGCCGCTATGGCCCTCGGGCACGGCCCACCCCAGCGCCTTGGCCGTCGCCGCCTGCTCGAGCGGGCCGGCAGCGAAGAACAGCCAGCGGTAGAACGTCCCGCGTGCCGGGTCTCCCGGCGCCGGCGCCAGACCCTTGTCGGCGAAGGCATCGGCGAGGTAGGTGCAGATCGCCGCGGCCTCGGTGACGATGACATCGCCATGACGCAGCGCGGGCACCTTGCCCATCGGATTGACGGCGAGGTAATCGGGCTTGTGACTGGAGTCGAAGTCGATCCAGACGGTCTCGTAGGGCTCGCCCACCTCCTCCATCATCCAGTGTGCGATCCGACCGCGTGATTGGGGATGCGTATAGAGCGTCAGATTGGTCATCGTGGATATCCTGGCAAGAGGCCCGTTGCCGCGTGGGACCGATCGAGTCGATCAGGCGGCAAGTTGCTGCCGCTCGGCGTCCACTGTCCGCTTGACCAACGCACGGTACTTGACGAGCGCGGCGTCGAAGTGCAGGCCCACCATCGGCGCCTGGGGATTCAGTTCGAGGTTTCGCGCCTGGGCGGTGATCATCCGCCGGTCTTCCTCGAAGGCGACCAGCAGCGCCTGGTAGATCGAATCGACCATCGCCGGATCGCGTTCGAGCCCGTGGTACGACTGCTGGAAGAAGTAGTGGGTGCTGTTCGCCGTCTCCGGCGTCAGCGTCTGGCAGGTGTGAAGACGCATCGCACGCGACAGGTCGTCCGGCGGATCCTCGACTGGGCGCCCGCCGGAGTTCATCAGCAACGTCCCCGGCATCAGGAAGTCGTAGATGAACCAGCGATCGAGGTTGCCCTCGAAGGTCCTCATCCGCTTGTAGTAGCCGGGCGGCGGCACGTTCGGGACGCGCCGCGTGACGCGCACGCCGCGTGGCACCGACTCGATCTCCGGCCGCGCGAGCGCAATCGCCGTCGAGCCCCCGAGCGTGCTCTCGTGGACGTACGACAGGTGCGAAAAATCGAGCAGGTTGTCGCAGATCAGATCGAGCGGCGTGTCGTAGTGCAGATAGCCGGGCCGGTTGTGCCATTCGGGGTGGTCGTTCGAGAAATTGTCAGGCAGCAGCGCCGGGTCGGCGCGCTCGGCCTCGCCCATCCAGACGAACACCCACTTGCGTTGGTTGACGCACGGATAGCGACGCACCCGGACCGCCGGCGGAACGCGATCCATCCCCGGAATCTCGACGCAACGGCCATCGGCCGCGAACTTCAGGCCGTGATAGCCACAACGGACGCAATCGCCTTCGCGCCGGCCGACCGATAGCGGCGCGCCTCGATGACAGCAACGATCCTCGAGGGCGACGATTTCGCCGGCCGCGGTGCGCAGCAGCAGGATCGGCTCGCCGAGAACCGTCCGCGTGAACAGGCCATCGGCGGGCACCTCGTGATCCCAGGCGATGACGTACCAGCAGTTGCGAAGGAACATGTCGCGGTCTCCTCTGCACTTTCCGATCGATTCTCCTCGATCAGCCCACGCGCCAGGCCGCGGCGCCGGCGGCGTAGCGCGCGAAGTACGCAGGCGGCTCGGCGGTTTGCTGCGCGCTGTGGCCAGGTCCGCTGCGCGCTGCTCGCGCCAGGGCGATCGTCGCCCGATGGTACGGGCGTTTGACGCCCCATCGGCGTGCGCGCTGGCGGATGATCCTGCTCAGGTCTGCAGCCGCAGGCCGCCCACGGATCGGGGGTTGCACTCGGGTACTGTCGGTCATCCGATCGATTCCCGCCAGACCCGCTCGAAGACGCCGCAGAACGCTTGCTGCAGCCGTGACAACGGCCGATACCGATGTCGCAGCACCTGGACCTGCAGCTTTGAGATGACGCGTTGCCCTTCGAGGTCCGAAGCCTGGATCAGCGACCGGGCCGCCAGCGGGTGGTCGTCGCGCATCACGCAGACGAGACCGCAGGCGTGGGTCTGGACCGCGACCAGGTTCGGATGGAGGTTCGGCAGCAAGCCGATCCCGAGGTCGGCGGTCCGATCGAGCAGTGCATCGACCATGATCGGCGCGATCAGGATCTCGCCGCTGCACTTGACCGACGGAAAGTCGGCCTGGAGCAGCGCGATCGACTTCGGGACGAGGTGGGGGGCGAGGCTGGCGGAAACGGCCAGGCGCAGCGCGCCCGTGGTCGGATTGGCGAGTTGCCGCGAGACGTCGCGTACGTGCTCGACCCCGCGCCACAGCTTGTCGATCTCCTGGTAGAGGGCAGTGCCCTCGGCGGTCGGGATCAGACGGCCGCGGACCCGCTCGAATAGCACCAGGCCGCTGCGGCGCGCCGCCTGGGCGAGCAGTTTGCTCACCGCAGGCTGGGACACGTGAAGCAGTTCGGCAGCGGCGTTCACGGTGCCGGTCAGCATCACCGCCCGGAAGACCTCCATCTGACGCAGGTTCAATCGCGTCACCCCCGCCTGAGCCGCATGACCAGATGTTATGTCATGGGTCTCAGTAGCTGCGCCGCGACGGTGCCTACCTGCCGCAGCCGACCTTGTCGCGCGCCATGACGCGCTGAGCGTGCTGCCCGCTCCATCCTCTGCGCCCGACCGTCGCCAGCTGGTAGGCCGCCGCGGCGCCCAGCAGGCGCTCGTCCTCGCCTGGCGGACCGATCAACTGCACGCCGATCAGCTCGCCGCCCGGCACCGGCAAGCTGATCGCCGGGCTGCCGGTGAGCGTCGGGTAGAGGACGACCTCCATCCAGCGGTGATAGGTGTCCATCTTCCGGCCCGCGATCTCGGCCGGCCAGGTCGTCTCGACCGGGAACGGCCGCACCTGGGCAGTCGGCAGTGCAAGGAAGTCGACGCGCTCGAACAGGTCGAGCCAGCGCTGCAGGAACGCGGTCCGCGTCACCGAGCCACGATGAGCGTCGATCGCCGACAGGCCCAGTCCGCGTTCGATCTCCCACCTCGCTTCGGGCTTCATCAGCGCGCGCTTGGCGGGATCGGCATGGAGCTCGGCCTGGACGCCGGCGATCAGGAACGAGCGCGCGGTGAGCCAGCACTGCCAGATCGCGTCGGGGGAAAAATCGATCGTCACCGGCTCGATCGCGCAGCCCTCGGCCTCGAACACGCGCAGTGCCGCCTCGCAGTGATCGATGATCCCGGCTTCCATCGCCAGGTGGCCGCCGAGGTCACCGAGCCAGCCGATAACCGGTGCCGCCGCGGTTCGCCGGGCGCCGACACTCGCGCGCAACCAGCGTTGCGGTCGGCCGCCGTCGTCGTCGAACAGGGCGTGCGCCAACGCCGCGAACCCGCTGCCGTCGCCGCGCAGCGAGCGCGGGTCGCGCGGCTCGTGGCCGGTCTGTACCGCCAGCAGCGCGGCCAGGTCAGCGACACTGCGGGCGATCGGCCCGCACGTGCCGAGGTCATGGATGAATCCCTCGGCAGCCGGGTGGTTCGGCACCCGCCCGCTGGTCGGCCGCAGGCCGAGCACGCGATTGAAAGCGGCCGGGTTGCGCAGCGACCCCATCACGTCGCTGCCGTCGGCCACGCAGAGCATGCCGCTGGCTACTGCCACGGCGGCGCCGCCGCTCGAACCGCCGGCCGACAGCGCGCGGTCGAAGACGTTTCGCGTCACGCCGTAGACCGCGTTGTAGCTGTGCGAGCCATAGCCGAACTCCGGAACGTTGGTCTTGCCGACGAAGATGGCGCCTGCGGCCCGCATCCGCGCGACGACGGTGGCATCGACCTCCGGCACGTGGCCGGCATGGATCGGCGAGCCCCAGGTGGTCACCATGCCGCGGCTCGGCGTCGTGTCCTTGGTCGCCTGGGGAACGCCGTGCAACAGCCCCAGGTCCTCCATCGTCCCGGCTCGGGTCTCGCGCCGGACTGCCGCGCGTTCGCGATCGCGGCGGCCGGCCTCGTCGCGCAACGCCGCCGGATCGGCGCGCGCGACGATCGCGTTCAACTCCGGGTTGACGGCATCGATCCGCGCCAGCGTCGCGTCGAGCAGTTCGCGACAGGACAGTTCGCCGCGATCGAGCGCCGCGCGCACCTCGAGCAAGCCCAGGTCGACAGGGTCCATCGCGGATGCCTTTCGCTTCTTCCGTCGGTTCGCCCGATTCGAACCGTTGCCCGAACCACTGTACGGACCGCCCCGCGGTCCGTCAACGCGCTACCATGACGGCCCCTGGCAGTCGACCGCAGATGAACGCAACCGCGCCACGGATCCGGACCACCGTGGTCGGATCGTATCCCGTGCCCGACTGGTTGGTCGCCAGCCCGTCGGAGCAGGCCCTGGTCGACGCCACCCGGGTGGTGATCGGTATCCAGGAGCAAGCCGGAATCGATGTCGTCTGCGACGGCGAGCTCTATCGCTTCGACATCGATCATCCCGAGACCAACGGCATGATCGAAGCATTCATCCGGCCGCTGGACGGGATCAGCCAGCGGTTCTCGTTCGAAGACCTGGTCGCTTATCGCGCCTCGAGCGGGATGAAGTTCCGCACGCGCCCCCCGGGCACGGTCGTCGGCCCGCTCGGCCATGGCAGCCTCGACCTGCCGCTCGCCTGCGCACGTGCTCGAGCCCTGGCGACGCGGCCGTTCAAGTTCACGATCACCGGCCCGCACATGCTGGCCAAGACGCTGATCGACCACCACTACCGGGATACACCGACACTCGCGCACGCCCTGGCAGATGTGCTCGCCGAGCAGATCGGCCATTGCGAGGCCGATGTGATCCAGCTCGACGAAGCGAACCTGCCCGGCCACCCCGACGAATGGGAATGGGCAGCCTCGGCGATCAACCGGATGCTCGATGCCGTGACGACCACGCCGGCCGTCCACCTGTGCTTCGGCAACTACGGCGGCCAGACCATCCAGCAGGGAAGCTGGGACAAGCTGATCCGCTACCTCAATGCGCTCCACGCCGACCATGTCGTGCTCGAATGCGCGCATCGCCCGCCGGAGGAACTCGAGGCGTTTCGCGACCTGCGCCCGGAGGTCGGGCTCGGGCTGGGCGTGGTCGACATCAAGGTGACCGATGTCGAGACCCCGGACCGGATCGCGCGGGCGATCGAGCGCGCCGAGAATGTGCTGGGCGAAGGCCGCGTCCGCTACATCCATCCGGATTGCGGCTTCTGGATGCTGAAGCGGCCCGTCGCCGACGCCAAGATCAGGGCGCTTGCGCTCGGTCGTGATCGATTCGAGGGACGGACCTCCGGATGACGCTGCCGGCCGGGTTCCCCGACGCCGCGGCGCTCGAGGATTTCATGACCGACCCGTCCTCGGAGCTCGTCGCCGACCTCGCCGGGGTCGACGGCGACATCATGATCCTGGGCGTCGGCGGCAAGATGGGACCGACGCTGGCGCGGCTGGCGAAGCGGGCGTCGCCGAACCGGCGCGTCATCGGCGTGGCCCGCTTCTCCAATCCGCAGGTCCTCAAGCGGCTGCGTGGCCAGGGAATCGAATGCATCGCCTGTGACCTCGGCGATCGCAAGGCGGTCGAGCGCCTGCCGAACGACACCGACGGCGTACGCAGCGTCGTCCACATGGTCGGCCACAAATTCGGTGCCAGCAATGATCCGGCATTGACTTGGATGATGAACGCCGGCGTGCCGGTACTGGTCGCCGACCGCTTCCGCGGCTGCCGGATCGTGGCCTTCTCCACGGCCTGCGTCTATCCGTTCGTGGCCGTCGACGGGGCGGGCGCCCCGGAATCGCTGGCGCCGGTGCCACCGGCCGGCGACTACGCCTGGTCGTGCGTCGCCCGCGAGCGCCTGTTCGAACACGCATCGTCGCGCCATCAAACGCCGGGACGCACGGTGCGGCTGTCGTATGCGATCGACTGCCGCTACGGCGTCCTCCACGACATCGCCAGCGCGGTACGGGATCAGCGCCCGGTCGACGTGACGATGGGATGGGCCGATGTCATCTGGCAGGGCGACGCCAACGAGCAGGCGCTGCGACTGCTCGCCCATTGCACGACGCCGACGACGCCGATCAACGTCTCCGGTGTGGCGCACACCAGCATTCGCTGGCTGGCCGATGCGTTCGGCGAACGACTGGGGCGCAAACCGGTCGTCAGCGGTACCGAGGCTGCAACCGCGTGGTTGGTCGACACCAGCGCCGCCCAGGCCCTGTTCGGTCCGCCGCGGACGACGATCGACACGATGGTCGACTGGGTTGCCGACTGGGTCGGCCACGGCCGGCCAGGGCTGGGCAAACCCACGCACTTCGAAACGCGCGACGGGAAGTACTGAAATACGGATATCCTGATGATGGGTCGATGTTGATGGCGCAGTACGAAGCCCCTCTCGACGCATCGCATCTCGATGGTGCGCTGCGATTGTCGATAGCAGCCCAGTGGAACCAGAACGCCCGCGACTGGCGCTACATGCTCGAGGCCGGCTACGGCTGGGGACTGTTCGGGTCCGATGGCGAGCTTCGCGCGACGACGATCGCCCTTCCCTATGCCGGCAAGCCGGCGTTCACCTGGATCAGCATGGTGCTGGTCCTGCCGGAATACCGCCGCGACGGCTACGCGACGCGTCTGCTGCAGCAGGCGAAGAACGCGATCCGCGACACCGGCTCGATCGCGCAACTGGACGCCACGCCCGCCGGGCATGCGGTCTATCGCCGTCACGGGTTCATCGATGGCTGGACGTTCACCCGCTGGCAACGTGCCGCCCAGCCGCCGTCGGCACGGCCGCGTGAAGCGGCGGGCCACCCCCTGCCCGGGGCCGAGATCCGGGCGCTCACGGTCCGGGACTGGCCCGCGATCGCCACTCTCGATCGCAACGCCTTCGGCGGCGACCGACTGGCGCTGTTGCGATCGCTGCAGTCGCGCGAACCGGCGCTCGCCCACGTCGCGCTACGCGGTTCGCGGATGGTCGGGTTCGTGTTCGGACGTGACGGTCGCAACGCCATGCAGATCGGCCCGCTGGTATTCGAAGACGCCGCCGTCGGTCGCGTTCTGCTCGAGCGCGCGGTCGCCGCGACCAGTGGCCCGGTCTTCGCCGATGCGCCCGATGTCCAGCGGCCGATCGTCGACGCCCTGGAGTCGCTCGGGTTCAGTCAGCAGCGCCCGTTCACGCGAATGGTTCTCGGCCCGACCCCGGTGGCGGGCAACGCAACGCTGGTCGGGCTCGTCGCAGGCCCGGAACTCGGCTAGCCCGCGGGCCGCCGGCAGCGCCGCAGCCGCATCGCTGACCGCAAAGTCGCAGCGGTCGAACGCCGGTCAGACCACGCTCAGCCGCGGCACCTTCTCGGCGGTCTCGAACGGCTCGACCTGCGGCATGTGCCAGCCCTCGGCCCAGGTCTGGAAGTCGGCGAGCGGCATCGGGCGGGCGATGAGGTAACCCTGCGCATCGTCGCAACGCCAGTGGCGCAGCATGCTCCACGAGCGTGTCGTCTCGACCCCTTCGGCAACCACCGACAACCCGAGGTTGTGAGCCAGATCGATCGTCGAGCGCACGATCTGCGCATCGGCCGCGTCCTTCTCCATGTTCATCACGAAGCTGCGGTCGATCTTCAGATTCCTGACCGGCAGCTTCTTCAGGTATGCCAGCGACGAGTAGCCGGTGCCGAAGTCGTCGATCGACAGTTCGATGCCCATCGCGTCGAGCCGGGCCAGCGTCTGCATCGCCCGCTGCGGATCGTCCATGGTCGCGCTTTCGGTGATCTCCAGGCTGAGCGCCCCGGGCCCGAGCCGATAGCCCGCGATCAGCTTCTCGAGCTTGAGGGGAAGATCCTGGTCGATCAGGTCGCGCGGCGACAGATTCACGGCGATCGGCATCGCCCGACCGCGGTCGCGCAGCTGACACCAGGTGGCCGCGGCGCGTTGCAGCGCCCAGTGGGTCAGCATCCGGATCTGGCCGGTCTGCTCCAGGAACGGCACGAACTGTGTCGGCGGAATCATCCCGCGCTCCGGATGCCGCCAGCGGACCAGCGCCTCGGCGCCGCAGATCCGGCCGGTGGCCAGCCCGACCTTCGGCTGGAGGTGCAACTCCAGCTCGCCGCGTTCGATTGCACCTCGCAGTTCGGTCAGCAGCGACAACGTGCGCGAACTCGAAACGTCGAGCGACGAGTCGAACACGACGACGCCGCTCGCGCGCGCCTTGGCCGAGTACATCGCCGCCTCGGCATGCATCAGCACCTGCGCCGCTGTCGTGCCGTGCATGGGGACACAGGCTACGCCGATTCCGGCGCCGAGGTCGACCGTCTGGTCGTCGAGTTTCACCGGACGGTCGAGCGCGCCGCGGATGCGGTGGGCAACCCGTTCGGCCAGTTCTCGATCGGCGCCCGGCAGCATCAGGCCGAACTCGTCGCCGCCGAGCCGGGCGACGAAGTCTTGCGGCCGGACGGCATCCGAGCGCAGCCGCTCGGCCAGCACCTTCAGCAGCCGATCACCGAATGCATGGCCGAGCACGTCGTTGATCTGCTTGAACCGGTCGACGTCGAGCATCAGCACCGACAGCGGCGTTTCGCCCGCCGCGGCTTCGGCGATCGCGGCGGTCAGGCGATCGACGAACTGCGCCCGGTTGGGCATCCCGGTCAGCTCGTCCCAGAAGGCGAGTCGGCTGATCCGCTGGTCGCGTTCGCGGATGTCGACGCGCATGTGCTCGAACCGCCGCGCCAGTTCACCGACCTCGTCCTTGCCACCGGCCTCGATCACGACGTCGTAGTCGCCGGCACCGAGCCGTTCGGCCGAGCGCGTCAGCTGCTTGATCGGTCGCGTGACCCGGCGCGCGGTGAACCAGCTACCGATGGCGAACAGGACCGCGCCGACCGCGGTCAGCACCAGCAGTTGCGACTGCAGGTGGCGGTATGGCGCCGTTGCCTTGCTGGTCGACAGGGCAAGCGCGACGATCGCCTTGCGGCCTCCGTCCTCGGCCAGCGGCGACTGTTGCATCACGTAGGTGTCGCCCTGGCCACCGAGCCCCTGAGGGTTGGCGCCCGCGCCCGGGCGGCCGGAGCCGAGGGTCACCGACCGCGGGCCGGCGGCCTCGGCCAGGACCAGCCGCGCCAGTTCCCTGGCCTTGTCGTCGGCCGCCAGCGTCTCCTGGACCTGCCACGGCGCCCAGGCGCTGTCACGGATCAGGATCGACCCCTCGACGTTGGTGAGGCTGAGCAGGTCTTCGAGCAGGGTCCGACCGATGGCAAAGCGCAGCGCGATCCAGCCGACGAGCACCGGCGCCCTGATCGGGACGGCGACGATCAGGTTGGCACGGGCATCGTCGAGGACGACCCGCGCCCCGTCCTGGCCGCGGCTCGCGCTGGCCAATGCCCGGGCCGCGGGAAGGAACCGCGCACCGTCGTCGCCGGTGGCCGCCTTCAGCGTGAACCTGGCATCGGCGAACAACGCGCCGCTGGCGCCGATCCGGTTCGCCTGGTTCAGCAGCGCATCGCTGATCGTCTCGCTGTCGCTGGTGGCGATGGCATCACGGAATCCGTAGTCGGCCGCGAGCAGCTTAGCCGACTCGGTGAGTCTGGTCGCCTTCTGGTCGAGCAACCGCCGCAGCACCTTTTCGGCCGTGGCCAGGTCGGCGGCCACGACGCCTTCGGCACTGCGCGCGATGAACGTGCGGACGACCGCAAAACTCGCCAGCTGGATCAGCAGCAGCAGCGTGAGGAACAGGACGACGATCCGCGTATCGAGGCGACGCCACATCTCAGTCGACTGCCAACCGGACCGTTCGCGTCGCCCCCTCGGCGCTGACCTTGACCGGCGCATCGACCGGCGCCGCCTCCGGCCCGAGATCGGGATGCCAGGTGCGCAGTCGGTGGTCGCCGGGCGGGACCTCGAGCGTCGCGATCCCGCGCTCGTCGGTCACGGCGAAGTGCGGCGTGTCGACGACGTGGATGTAGCCGACCATCTGGTCGTGGATGTTGCAGCCGAGCACTGCCGTGCCGGGCTTGTCGAACACCACCGGCGAAGCCGGCAGGCCGACATAGAGCTTGATCTCGAACGGATTGATCGTCGAGAACGAATAGACGTGGTGCCGGACCGTGTCTTCGTTGGGAAACGAGACCGCGGTCCCGGTCTGGACCACGAGGACGGCGGGCGCGAAGGTCCGGTTGCGCTGGGTCAGCCGAGCCGTCGCCTGCGGATTGCTCGCGGCGGCGCCCTTGACCAGGAGCGAAACGGCTGCATTGACGATCGGTCGATCGTTCGAGCCGACGACCGTGATCCCGAGCGTCGCGGCCACGGCCGATGACGAGAATACCGCCGCCAACAGTCCGGCGATGCCCGCGACCGTCGGACCGCAAGCGCGACGGGGTTGGGACGAGCGCCGCGGCCAGGACGTGCAATCGGTTCGACCGGTCATCACACGTCCGCGCGCCCGATCAGGGTTCGATCGCGATGCCGCGGACCGGCTCACCGGCACGGATGGTGCCGATGAAGGTCGCCTTGCCGCTGGCGAGGTCGACCCCGTACCACCGCGACTCGCGATCGGTCGGTCCGTCGGTAGCCAGGAATGCCGCGTTCGAGACGTCGGCGATATCGAACGAGGCACGAGTGAACCCCGGCACGCCGAGCCGGCCGACTGTCGTGAGGCGACCGCTGTTCGGCGACACCGCCGGCACGGCACCCTCCCTTGATCCCTGCATCACCAGCGAGCCCTGGCCGGCATCGATTGCGTAGTTGGTGGTGATCTTCTCGTTGGTCTTGTTGTAGGTGTAGCCGGCGGCGGCGACCCGCGGCGGGTTGCCGGCCCCAGCATCGCCGGCCTCGTAGACGAGCGTCGCGTCGGGCTGCACGCCCGACGTAGCGGGATCGGCGTCGACCGCCGCCCCGGTGTCGGGATGCAGGCGCTGGTTGCGGCCGGTCGTGCCCACGAGGCGGATACGGTCGACCGCCGGATTGAAGTCGAAGCCGATGATCTCGGTACCGAAATCGATGCCGAGCGGCTGACCGATCGGTTCGATCGCGCCCGAGGCGGTGTCGAGGCGAAGCAGGCGCCCGCTGCTCGTCAGTCCGTAGAGCTGGCCCCGGGCCACGCGAAAGTCGATCCCGACCAACGTCTCCCCGGGTGCGAGACCGGTGATCGCCTTCTTCGCGAGGATCTTCTGCGGCTGGCCGGCGTTGAACGAAATCAGTTGATTGCCGGACGTGACGGCGAACGCCATCTCCTTGCGTGCCGGCCCCACGGCCTCCTGCTTCATCCCGGCGCAGCCGGCGACTACGGCGACGGCGGCGACCGCGATCAGGCCGGACGGCAGCAGTGAGATCGGACGAAAGATTGCCATTGCTTGCCTCGATGGGAGTACAGGATAGGTTGGCGACGAACAGGCTCGCCGCGATGCCGCGCCCGGCGGCCGGTCGAGCCGGATCGTCGGGTGCCGCCTCCCGGCAGACGCGAGTCGAGGCCCGCTTCTTCGCGGTCTCCTGCTTGCACCGATCAAAGGCTCGGGTTTCCGTCCGGGCGGCCGCCCAGCATAGGCAGGCGCGGCGGGCCCTCGGCCATCAACGGTAGTCGTCGGCCGACGAACGGTCGTCGGTGCCGGATGTTCGGCCGGTCCCGTTGCAGGAACGGCCTGCCACCTGCTACTTGGTCATCCGGATCGAGCGGTCGAGAAACTCGTTGGTGTAGACCGACTTGACGTCGAAGTCCTTGTCGATCCCGATGAACTCCTTGACCAGCGCGTAGTCGCTGGCCATCCGCGCGTCTTCATGGATGCCGAGCGCGACCTCGCGCGAGAACTTGTCGCTCATCAGGACCTCGACCAGCTTCCAGTTCTCGAGTTCGTTGTCGAACTTCAGCGCGCCGTTGGCATCGATCATCGCCTGGACGCAGGGCTTCGGGTCCGCGACGCAGGCGGCGAATGCCCGTTGCGTGACCTTGACGAAGCGCTCGACCAACGCCTTGTTGGCGGCGAGGAACTTGGCGTTGACGATGATCGAGTTGCCGTAGGTGTTGAGCCCGGCATCGCGCCACGCGAGGAAGCCCATGTCGTTGCCGAGTTCGCGCTCGAAGACGTGATGGATGTTGTAGAACGACGTGGTGGCGTCGATCGCCTTCGCCTTGAGCCCCGAGAGCTTGCCGTTGGCGTCGATGTTGACCCACGTGACCGACTTCGGGTCGATGCCGTTGGCCTTGGCCAGTGCCGGCCACATGACGCGCGCGCCGTCAGCGGCCGGATTCCCGATCTTCTTGCCGGCGAGGTCCTTGATCGACTTGATGCCGGAACTCTTCAGCCAGTACAACCCCTGCGGCGAGTTGGCATAGACGTTGTAGACGGCGACAGCGTCGGCGCCCTTGCTCTTGGCCACGAGCACCCCCGCCATGTCGGCCAGGCCGATCGGGTTGGCCCCGGCACCGACCTTCTGCGTGGCCAGCGCCGAACCCTTGCCCGGTTCGATCGCGAGGTCGATCCCGGCCTTCTCGTACCAGCCCATCTTCTTCGCGAAGTAATACGGGACGTGGTCGCCGCCGGGTACCCAGTTGAGGATGAAGTCGACTCTTTGCTGAGCCATGGCGGCCACCGGCGTGGCGAGGGCGGCCACGATGAACGCGGATGCTGCCAGCGTCGCACGGAAAGATACTGCCATCATGATCGGCTCCTGGAGTCGCCCCGCTCGATGCCGCGAGGGGTCGGCGGGTAGAGTAGAGTAACCGGATGGTTACATCAACTGCCCCGTCGTCGCGGATCCCGCCGCCCGGCCGTGCGCTGGACGCCGTGGCCGGGCGTTACGCGCTCGCGGTGATCGCCCACCTGGCGTTGCTCGCGCTCTGGTATCTCTATGTCAAGTTGGGCGACGTCCCGCGGTTCGTGATGCCGTCGCCGCAGGACACGCTGGCCGCGCTCGCTTCGCCGAACTACGACTGGTGGGTCAACATTCGCGTGACCGCCACGGAGATCTTCGGCGGCTATTTCCTGGCGCTCGTGGTCGGCGTGCTGCTGGCGCTGATCTTCACCTGGTCGAAGCCGCTCGAGGCGCTGATGTTGCCGCTGCTGGTCACGCTCAACATGATCCCGAAGGTCGCGCTCGGTCCGCTGATCATCGTCTGGTTCAAGTACGGCGTGTTCCCGAACACCATCATGGCGTTCTCGATCGCGGTGTTCCCGATCCTGCTGACCACCGCCAAGGGACTGCGCGAGATCGAGCCCGACCTGCTCGACCTGGTGCGTTCGCTCCGCGGCTCGCGCTGGCAACTGTTCAGCAAGATCCAGTTGCCCGGCGCGTTGCCCTATGTCTTCGCCGGCATGAAGGTGGCGGCGATTCTGGCCGTGGCCGGGGCCATCGTCGGCGAGTTCCTCGGCTCCGACAAGGGACTGGGCTACCTGATGCTGCAGGTGCAGGTCACGCTCGATACGCCGGCGATGTTCATGGCGGTCATCCTGATCACGGCGATCGGGATGGTGCTCTATGGCCTGGTCCTGCTGGCCGAATATCTGTTCGTGGCGCGCGACGCCCGCGTCTCGTGACCTCCGGGGATCCCGGTGACTCGCCCGAGCCCTTCATCCGGCTCGCCGGCGTCAGCAAGACCTATCGCAGCGCCGGCCGCGACCATCCGGCGATCGCCGACGCGACATTCGACGTCCAGGTTGGCGAATTGGTCGCGCTCGTCGGTCCGTCCGGTTGCGGCAAATCGACACTGTTGAAGATCCTGGCCGGCCTTCAGCCGCACGACGGTGGTACGGTACGGATCGGTGCGCCGCGACACCCGTTCGACCCGGCCCGCGACATCGGCATGGTGTTCCAGGCGCCGCTGCTGCTGAAGTGGCGACGGATCCTGGCCAACGTGCTGTTGCCCGCTGAACTGCTCGGGTTGCCGATGGCGGCTGCACGCGAACGGGCCCGAGACCTGCTCGCGCTGGTGGGCTTGACGGGGTACGAGGACAAGTACCCGTACGAACTGTCGGGCGGGATGCAGCAGCGCGCGGCGATCGCCCGGGCGCTGGTCCACGACCCGAAGCTGATCCTGATGGACGAACCGTTCGGTGCGCTCGATGCGCTGACCCGCGAGAAGATGAATCTCGAGCTGTTGCGGATCTGGCAGGAATCGCGGAAGACGATCGTGTTCGTGACCCACGGAATCTCAGAGGCGGTGTTCCTCGGCACCCGAGTTGTCGTGTTCACCGCCGGGCCGGCGCGAATGGCGGACAATTTCGCGATCGATCTGCCGCCGACGCGTACCCTCGACCTCAAGACGCAGGAACGTTTCGGCGCCTACACGCGCCGGATCTATCGATTGCTCGGGATGGAATGATCGGCGTGCGCCGCACAGGCGGCGCCGCGCGGGACCGGCCGGGCCCGGCGCTGCAGCAGGAGGACCCGTGATGACCGCACCGACACTGGCCATCGAGGCGATCGACCTCTACGAACGTGATGTCACGCTGCGGATGCCGTTCCGCTTCGGGGTCGTGACCTTGCGCAACGCGCCGCAGGCCTATGCCAGGGCGCGGATCCGCGTCCTCGACGGCGCCG
>JBEVJQ010000352.1:0-5791 GCA_040510055.1 Burkholderiaceae bacterium
GGCGGACGCAGCCGATCAGGCGCGTGCGCCAGGGTCGATCGGCCTCGCAGATCGTCACCGCGGTATTGAGCAGGTCGTCGGGCACGGCGATGCCATCGGGCCGCAGCAGGTGGTTGCGCAGCATTCGCCGCAGCGCCAGCCCGTGGCTGACGACGATCAGCGGTCGATCGATCGCTTCGCGTGCGGCGATCACGGCATCGAACGCCCTTGCGACCCGGGCATCGAACGCCGGCCAGTCCTCGCCCCCTGGCGGCGCGTAGTCATCGGCCATCGGGTCGAAGTCGAGATCGGAGTAGCGTCGGCCACGCAATTCGCCGAAGTGACGCTCCTGCAGCAGCGGTTCCCACGTGATCGCCAGCCCGGTTGCGGAGGCGATCGCCTCTGCCGTCTGGGCGGCACGGACGAAGTCACTCGCGAGTATCGCGCCCGCCCCGACGGTGGCGAGCCGCGCCGCGACCCGCGTTGCCTGCTGCTGGCCGCGCTCGGACAGCGGCGTATGCGGAAACTGCAGCGTTCGGGACGCGTTGTCAGCAGTTTCGCCGTGGCGGACCAGATAAATCGTCACCGCTGCCGCGTCACGGCTTGCCCGCCGAACGCTTGTCGACGACCTGGCGATCGACGCCGGCCTTGCCCAGGCCCGGTCTGTCGGCACTACCGCCGGCCATCTTGAGCTTCAGCCGCCGGGCGTGAAGGATCGGCTCGGTGTAGCCCGACGGCTGCGCGGCCCCCTCGAGCACCAGGTCACGCGCGGCCTGGAAGGCCTGGCCGTCGAACGACGGCGCCATCGGCCGATAGGACGGGTCGGCGGCATTCTGCCGATCGACGACCGCAGCCATCCGCTTCATCACGGTCATCACCTGGTCTTCCGAGACCACCCCGTGGACCAGCCAGTTGGCCATGTGCTGCGACGAGATCCGGCAGGTCGCCCGATCCTCCATCAGTGCCACGTTGTTGATGTCGGGCACCTTGGAACAGCCGACGCCCTGGTCGACCCAGCGCACGACGTAGCCGAGGATCCCCTGGGCGTTGTTTTCCAGTTCGGCCTCGATCTCCTTGTCCGACCAGTTGCGGTCGGTGGCAAGCGGAATGGCGAGGACGTCGTCGAGCCGCGCCCGGCGGCCACCGGCGGCGATTTCCTTTTGCCGCGCCCCGACGTCGACGCGATGGTAGTGCGTTGCGTGCAACGTGGCCGCCGTCGGGCTGGGAACCCAGGCGCAGTTGGCACCGGCCTGCGGATGGCCGATCTTCTGCTCGAGCATCGCGTGCATCAGGTCGGGCATCGCCCACATCCCCTTGCCGATCTGCGCCTTGCCGGCCAGACCGCAGGCCAGTCCGACATCGACGTTCCAGAGTTCGTAGGCGTTGATCCAGCGCTGCGACTTCATGTCGGCCTTGCGCACCATCGGTCCGGCCTGCATCGAGGTATGGATCTCGTCGCCGGTGCGATCGAGGAAGCCGGTGTTGATGAATACGATCCGGTGCCGGGCGGCGCGGATGCACTCCTTGAGGTTGACGGTGGTCCGTCGCTCCTCGTCCATGACACCGATCTTGACGGTGTTAGCCGGCAGCCCCAGCGCCTTCTCGACGCGGGTGAAGGTCTCGTCGGCGAACGCCACTTCCTCCGGGCCGTGCATCTTGGGCTTGACGACGTAGATCGAGCCCTTGACCGAATTGCGCGCGCCGTCCTGCTTGGCCAGGTCATGGCGTGCGGCCAGCGCGGTGCACATCGCGTCGAGCAATCCCTCCGCGATCTCGTCGCCGTTGCGATCGAGTACCGCCGGGTTGGTCATCAGGTGACCCACGTTTCGCACCAGCATCAGCGCGCGCCCCTTCAACTGCAGCGTGCCGTTGCCGTCGGGGCGCGTGTACTCTCGGTCCGACTCGAGCCTGCGCTCGATGCGCTTGCCGCCCTTGTCGACGGATTCGGCCAGGTCGCCCTTCATCAGGCCCAGCCAGTTGCGGTAGGCGAGCGCCTTGTCTTCGGCGTCGACCGCGGCTACCGAGTCCTCGCAATCCATGATCGCCGTCACGGCCGACTCGAGGACGACATCGGCGATACCGGCCGGATCGCTCTTGCCGATCTGGTTAACCGGGTCGATCCGGATCTCGACGTGCAGACCGTGATTCTCGAACACCAGTGCCGTCGGTCGCTCGGGCTCGCCGACATAGCCGACCCACTGCGCCGGCCGGGCGAGCGACGTTCGTCCGCCCTTGGGCAGCGACAGGTCGAGTGCGCCCTTGGCGATCCGGATGCCGCGAACCTCGGCCCACTTGTCGTGCGTCAGCGGAATGGCTTCGTCGAGGAAATTCTTGGCCCAGGCGATGACCTTGGCGCCACGCGCCGGATCGTAGCCGCCGGCCTGCGGCGGTTCACCCATCGCGTCGGTGCCATAGAGCGCGTCGTACAGACTGCCCCAGCGCGCATTGGCGGCGTTGAGCGCGTAGCGCGCATTCATTACCGGCACGACCAGTTGCGGGCCGGCAATGGTCGCGATCTCCGGATCGACGTTGGTCGTCTCGATCTTGAAGTCCGGCCCTTCGGGCTGCAGGTAGCCGATCTCCGAAAGAAAAGCCTTGTATTCGGCGAGGTCGATCGGCTTGTCGCGTGACCCGGCATGCCAAGCGTCGATCTGCTGCTGCATCTCGTCGCGGTGCGCGATCAGATCGCGATTCTTCGGGCCGAGTCCATGGGCGAGATCGGCCAGGCCCTTCCAGAAGGCGTCGGGGGTGACGCCGCTGCCGGGCAGTGCCTCGCGCTCGATCATCTCGCGCAGTGCGCGGGCGACCTTCAGTCCGTGGGTCTCGATGCGGTCTGTCATCAGCGGTCTCTCCGATGTCCCGGTTCAGGGCAGGAACGGGCCCGAGGCGAATTCGACGGGGATTCGACGGGGATTCGACGGGGAATTGACGGGGTGCAACGGGAGCGTCCGAGCGCAGATCGGACGCGATCGTCCGGAGTATAGGACTCTACCGACGGGCGACCTACGGCGACCGAGTAGGCAACGGGGGCTGCAACGTCCGCAGGTAACCAGTCAGCGCCGCGCTTCGAGCGTAGCGCCGTCGGCGAGCTTCTGTCGCAGCCGCGGTCGACCGGCATAGCGGACCGTCGCTGCGTCGCGCAGGTCGACCTCCAGGCTCTCGCGGCAGTCGACGTCGGCGTCCGAACTGCCGCCGGCTGCGATACGAGCCGCCCCGCACCGCAACCGTGCGCCATCGAACGTCGCCGAATCGGCCAGATCCAGTTGCTGCACGCGGACCTGGCCGGCGATCCGCAAGGTCGCACTGCCGCTCACGCTGGCCTGCAACGAATCGACCGCGAGCTCGTCGAGGGCGACGTCCGCCGACTCGGCGGCGACGATCCGCAGCGCCGCGCCGGAGACGGCGCCGACGACCACGTTGCAGGTCGCACGCGCCACGACCGACGACAGCGCCCGGGTCTGCAGCGTGATCTCCATCGACTCGGTGGTCGTCAGGTTGTCGCTGGCCGTGATCCTGAGCGTGCGATCGCCAACGGCGAGCCGGATCCGGTCGATGATCCGCGGCTCCGCCCGGATCGAGGCGCCCGACGTCGACCCGATCGAGACGTAGACATCGGCAGGGATACCCACTTCGAGCCGTTCCCAGTCGCCGACAGCGATCCGTCGCGTCGTCGTCGCCGCCGCGAGCGCGCCGGGGCCGAGCAACCCCGTGAGGGGCAACGGGCTGCGCCGCAGCACGATCAGCGCCCAGGCGAGCGCCTGCGATCCGGCGCGCCGTCGCTGCTCCACCCGCCGTCGCTGTCCCGTGCGCCGTCGCTGTCCCGCCCGCGGCCGCTCGCCCTCCCGCGGCGCGCCGAGATCGCTTTCACGATCAGGATCGCTGCGCTTCATCGAAGCCTCCGTTGCCAGCGCTACCGCGGGGGCCAACTGCCAGCGACCAGTCGCTCGGAGAGCGCATCGAGGAACGACAGGCAGCGATCGAGTTGCGCCGTGGCCACGTGCTCGTCGGGCCGGTGAGCGACACCGATGTCACCCGGGCCGAGGATCACCGTCGGGATGCCGATCGACTGCAGGATCCCCCCTTCGGTGCCGAAGCTGACCCGGCCGGCCTCGGTGCAACCGCAGAGCGGCATCACGGCCTGCGCCAGGTGCCGGTTGCCACCCTCGTCCAGTCCCGGCGAATCGGCGATCTCCTCGATCCGGATGTCGCACTCGTCGGCGATCGCCTTGATCGCCGGCAGCATGACCTCGTCGACGTGGCGCTGGACCTCGGCAAGGACATCGGTGGCCGCCGTGCCCGGGAGCGCCCGGACCTCGAACACGAATTCGCAATCGCGGGCGGTGATGTTGTGGGCCGTGCCACCGGCGATCTTGCCGACCTGGATGCTGGTGTACGGGAACTCGAAGCCATCGTGACGGGCCGCCGCGATCTGCTTCTTCTGCAGGGTACCGAGGTAGGTGATCAGTTCGGCGGCAACCTCGACTGCCGAGACGCCGAGATGACGGAACGACGAGTGCACCGGTTTGCCCCGAACCTTGACCGTCCAGATCGCGGCGCCCTTGTTGGCGACCACGAGCCTCATCATCGTCGGCTCGCCGATGATCGCGGCTGCGGGCTTCACCGGTGCGCTCGCCAGATGCCGGGCGAGCATCTTCATCCCGTGCATGTTGGTCTCTTCGTTGTACGACAGCGCCAGGTGCACGGGCGTGGCGAGCCGCATCTGGCGCCAGCGCGAGGCCATCGCCAGGCAACAGGCGATCCAGGCCTTCATGTCGGCCGAGCCGCGGCCATGGAGCGCGCCATCGCGCAGCGTCAGTTCGAACGGGTCGCTCTGCCAGGTCTCGCCGGCCACCGGCACGACGTCGGAATGACCGGACAGCATCACGCCGGCCCGGTTCGCGTCGCCGATCGTCGCGAACAGGTTCGCCTTGCCCGGTTCACCGTGCTGGACGAACGATTCGACCCCCAGCGCCGCGAGCCGCCCGGCGGCCCAGTCGATCAATTCGCGATTGCTGTTCGAACTGGTCGTGTCGAAGGCGACGAGGCGGTCGAGCCAGCCCACGGTTTCAATCAGGCGAAGGCTGTCGTTCGATGCCCGGGTCGCCGGGTCCGTTGCCAGCGTCGTGCGCCAGTCCCGTTCGGTGACGGTGTTCAACGTCGGTCTCCCGGAGCGATGATTGCTGATGCCGGCGCTACCGAGTTCGATGCCGGCGCCGTCGAGGTCGGTGTCGGCGCAGCCGAGGTCGATGCTGGCGCGGTCGAGGTCGATGTCGGCGCAGCCGGGGTCGATGTCGGCACCGTCGAGTTCGACGCCGGCGCGGTCGAACTCGATGCCGGCACGGGCGCATCATCCGACTGCCGCGGCGACGCCTCGGTTCGCATCGCCTGCTTCGCGCCGTTCGGCTGATCGACGGTGGCCGCGACCTCGGGCCGGGCCGCCGCGTCGGATCGCCCTGGACCGTCGCCGGAGCCGGCAGCGTCCCCCCGTGGTGGTGCAAGTTCGGCGACCGGGCCGACCGGCTTCACGCCGCCCACGGGCCGCTCGCGCGGCAGGCTGATCTCGGCGATCAGCCCGGTGCGGCCCGGAGCGTTGCGCAAACGGAGGTCGCCACCGTGCCAACGCGCGATATTGCGCGAGATCGCCAGTCCGATGCCGGTACCGCCGCTGCTGCGGTTGCGCGACGGTTCGAGTCGGACAAATGGCTCCAGGACGCGCTCGAGATCCCCCTCGTCGATGCCCGGGCCGTTGTCACGGACCGAGATCAGCATCAGAGACGGGCTATCGGTCAGTTCGATGTGGGCACGACCGCCA
>JBEVJQ010000353.1:0-6211 GCA_040510055.1 Burkholderiaceae bacterium
GGTGGCGGGACCGATGCCTTCGCCCGGCCGCTGACGGCGACGCTCGGACGGGTCCTCAATCAACGCGTCATCGTCGACAACCGCGGCGGTGCCGGCGGCAATGTCGGGGCTCAGGTGGCGGCCGGCGCAGCGCCCGACGGGTATACGTGGTTCATGGGCGCGGTCCACCATGCAATCGCGCCATCGGTCTATCCGAAGCTCGACTACAGCCTCAAGGACAGCTTCGTCCCCGTAGCGCTGATCTCGAGCGTGCCGCAGGTGGTCGTGGTCAACGCGTCGCGGGTCGCGGCGCGGACGCTGCCGGACTTTCTCGCCTACGTTCGCGCCAATCCGGGCAAGGTGAACTACGCCTCGGCCGGCAGCGGGACCTCGCATCACCTCGCCGGCGAACTGTTCAAGCTGCAGACCAAGACCTACCTGATCCACATTCCCTACCGTGGCGCCGGCCCGGCGCTGCAGGATCTGATAACCGGTCAGGTCGACGTGATGTTCGACGGTCTGGGATCGTCGGCACAGCACATCAAGTCCGGCCGACTGGCGGCACTTGCCGTCGCCAGCAACAGGCGCGTAGCGTCGTTCAGCGAGATCCCGACCACGGCCGAGGGAGGCGTTCCGACCTACCGCGTCGCGACCTGGTACGGGCTGTGGGCCCCGAAGGGCACGCCGCAACCGGCCATCGACGGGATGATCGCGGGCCTGCAGAAGACCTTCGCAGCACCCGAGATCAAGGAGATGTGGGCCGGCCTCGGTTCGGAGATCCCGACGCTGACCGGCCGTGCCTATGGCGACTTCGTCGACGCCGAGATCAAGCGCTGGGCCGAGGTGGTCAACGCCGCCAACATCAAGCTCGAGTAGGCCGGGAACGGAGCCAAGCTACGCCTCGCGCGGCGCTTTGGCCGCCGCGCGACTGATCACCAGCAGAAGCAGCGCCCCGGTGGCCAGTACCGCAATGCCGATCCAGGCGGCGTTCAACCCGCCGAGTTCCTGGCTGTAGACATAGGACAGGCTGGCCCAGAGCATGTAGGCGCAGACGGCGCAGAAGATCAGCGGCAGCAACGGGTAAAGCGGAACGCGGAACGGCCGCTCGGCACGAGGCTCGCGGACTCGCAGGACGAACAGCGAGACGCCACTCAACAGGAAGAACAGCCAGAACACTGGCGCGGTGAACTCGACCATCGCGCGAAATCCGCTGCCGACCCAGGCACCGACCGGCACCAGGACCAGCGCGATACCGGACTGCAGCAGCAGGGCCACCGTGGGCGTCCCGCGCTCGGCATCCCAGCGCCCCAGTCTGGCCAGCTGTGGCCAGTCGCGGCCGACGGCGAAGCTGGTCCGTGCACCGACAATCATTGTTGCGTTGATCGAAGTCAACGCCGCGACGGCGACCAGTATCGAAATGATCCGACTGCCCGTCGGCCCGAACGCCACCTGCAGCAGGTCGGCCGCGATCGCTTGGGACTTGCCCATGCCGGCGAGCCCGAGACCGGTCCAGTAGGCCCAATTGACGACCAGGTAGAGGACCGTGATCAGCAGGATCGACGACACCAGCGCGACGACCATGTTGCGCGAACCGCCCTTGACCTCGGCGCTGATGTACGCGGCCTCGTTCCAGCCGCCATAGGTCAGCAGGACGAATACCATGGCCATGCCGAACATCGACCAGTCGATCGTCGCCGCGGCCGCCTGGGCCCCGGCTGCCGGTGCCGGCTGCGCCGCCCCGGCGGCCGACGCCGCGCCGCCGCCGAACGCCAGGTAAAGGCCGGCGACCATGATCAGCAGCAGCCCACCCACCTCGAGCAGCGTCAGCCAGGTCTGCGCGGTGGCGCTGCTGCCGATCCCACGCAGGTTGATCCACGACAGGACGATGATCACCGCCGCCGCGTACAGGGGTGGGCCACTGGCGCCTAGCGGCACTACCTGGTTGAGATAGTCGCCGAACACGAATGCGAGCAGCGCGATCGAACCGGTGGTGATGACCGAGAATCGGGCCCAGGCGAACAGGAACGACACCCGCGGACCGTAGGCACGGCGCAGGAAGTGATAGTCGCCACCCGCGCTCGGGAACGCCGTGGCCAGTTCCGCGTAGCAGAGGGCGCCGATCAGCGACATCACGCCACCGAGCACCCAGGCGACGAACATCGCTGTCGTGCCGCCGGCCATCCCGGCAACCAGCGACGGCGCCTTGAAGATGCCGGCACCGATGACGATCCCGACGATGATCGCCACGGTCTGATGCAGCCCCAGCACCTGGCGCGGCTGCCCGGTCGCAGTGGCCCCGCGGGGGTTGTCGGCGCTACCGCTCTCCTCTCGACGCAGCGGCACGCTGCTCACAGCTTCGAGCCCGGCGCGGCGGCGCCAACGGTCATGGTCCGGATTGCGGTGAATTTCCTGCTGCCGTTGCCGTCGGTCACGGTGCCGCTCATCCTCCCATCATGGCCAGCGGTGCCATCGAAGCGATGGGCGCCACCTTTGGGATCGGTCACCGTGAACCTCACCTGCCCGCCGTTGACCTGGACGCTGTCGAGCTTGGCGTTGGCCGCGCCCCAGGTTGCCGTGCCCTCGACCTTCTGGTACTTCTGCATCAGGCTCAGCTTCAGCGGCCCGGGATTCGAGCCGTCGATGGTCACATCCCAGCCCCCGCCGATCTTCGCCGGCACGACCCACGACAGCGCGTCGCGCCCGCTCAGCGTGGTCCGCTGATCGGGCTCCCAGTCACCCATCGTGAACTGGTGCGACGAGATCCGGGTACCGGGCTTCATGTCGAGCAGTTGTGGCCGCAGCCGCATGTTCAGCGTCGGCAGCAGGTAGAGTGTGATGACATCGGCCTGGGTGAAATCGGTCTGGAAGATGTCACCCTGGACGAAGCGCGCGCGCTCGCTGACGCCGGCGCGAGCAGCGTTGCGCTGCGAGAGGCCGACCATGTCGGGGTTGAACTCGACGCCGGTGCTGTTGGCACCGCGCTTGGCCCCGGCGATGACGATCTTGCCGTCGCCCGAACCGAGGTCGTAATGGACATCGCCGGGCTTGATCCTGGCCATGTCGAGCATCGCATTGACGATCTCGTCGGGAGTCGGCACCCAGATCACATCTTTTCCGGCCTGTCCCGACTCGGGCTTGAAGGTCTCGGCCTCGAGGCTCGGCGTCGGACCCGTCGGTTCCTTGGCCTGCGCCGGACTATGGAATGCAAGCGTGCCCGCAATCACGATGGTTGCGGCGATGGGCAGCCGGGCAGCAGCGGGAGACGGGTAGATCATCGAAATCCTCCTGGTTGATCCGTGCGGGCATGTTACCGAGGTCGCGCGACCGGGGTGACCTGTCCGAATCCTCGTCAATCCCGCCGCTGATTTCAAGTCGCCGGCCGCGTAACGCCGTGTACCAGCGGTCCGGGCGCCTTGTGTCAAGATCGCGCTGTCGCGATCTGCCGACCCCCTCCGATGACAAAGATTCGCCTGCTGATGACGCTGTTTGCCAGTGCCCTGGTCCTCGCCGGTTGCGCGCTCTCCCCACGGCAGGCTGTCCCTGCCCCGATCGTCTTCGTCCATGGCAACGGCGACAGCGCCTCGATCTGGCAAACGACGATCTGGCGCTTCGAATCCAACGGCTGGGCCGCTGATCGACTGCACGCCATCGACCTGCCCTACCCGCTCGCGCGCGACGACGATGCAGTGGCGCAACCGGGCCGCACCGGCACCGGCGATCACATGGCATTCCTGCGGTCGGAGGTCGAAGCCGTCGTCGCTCGGACCGGCGCCAGCCAGGTCATCCTGATCGGCAATTCGCGCGGCGGCAATGCGATCCGCAACTACATCCAGAACGGCGGGGGCGAGGCCCGCGTCAGTCACGCAATCCTCGCTGGCGTTCCGAACCACGGCATCTGGTCGATCAAGGGCGTACGCGAGGGCAACGAGTTCTCCGGGCTGAGTCCGTTCATCCAGCGGCTGAACGCGCCCAAGCCACCCGACGGCAACGAGGTCGTCCCGCCGGTCCGCTGGCTGACGATTCGGTCGGACACGAACGACAAATACGCCCAACCGGACGGCCGCTGGATCGAGCGACCAGGCACGCCGACCAACATCGGCTACGACGGACCAGCGCTGCGCGGCGCAACCAATATCGTGCTGCCACGCGTCGATCATCGCGAGACGGGGTTCTCGCCGGCCGCGTTCGATGTGATGTTCCGGTTCCTGACGGGCCGCCCGCCCCGTGCCGGCGCCCTCGGTGTGTCCGACACGGTAGTACTGGACGGCAAGATCTCGGGGCTGGGACTGCGGTCCGAAGACCCCGCCTCCGGCGACTTTGCCAACAACCTCGCGGTCGCCGGCGCGCGGATCGAGGTATTCGAGACCGATGCCGCAACGGGCGAACGCCGCGGGCCGGCGGTACACCGGCGAACCGTGGCGGCCGACGGCCGCTGGGGACCGTTCGATGCCCGGCCCGGCACGACTTACGAATTCGTAATCGCGGCCGACGGCTATCCGGTCAATCACGTCTACCGCAGCGCGTTCTCGCGAAGCAGCGCAGTGATCCACTTTCGCTTGCTTCGCGCCCCGGCAACCGACAAGGATGCGGGCGCCGTCGTCGCCATGACGCGTCCGCGCGGCTACTTCGATGCCGAGCGTGACCGGATGAGCCTCGGCGGCATGACACCGCCCCCGGGCGTGCCCCCGACCGGAGCCGGTATCGCCACGAGCCGCCTGCGTCTGGACGCCGTCGAGCCGCGGACGGTGACCGGCGAATTCAACGGTGAACGGATCGCGGCACGATCGTGGTCACCGGCGCGCGATCACGTAGTCGTGATCGAAATGACCTACTGATAGGCGCTGGCCGTCACTTCGGTGGCGGTTTCGGCAGGGCGTTGTACGCGTCCGCCGGCAGGACCGTCAGGACGAACGAGGTCGGCTTGTCATTCGGGCCGAACGGGCCGGCAACCTTGTTCCTCACTGGCGGCAGGCTCTTCAGGTAGGCGGCGACCGCCAGCGCATCGGCCGGCGTCAGCCGCGACAACGTCGCGTACGGCATGACCGGGACGAGCGCCCTGCCGTCCGGCCGGACGCCGGTCGTGATCGCTGTGACGATCTGCTGCGCCGACCAGTTTCCGAGACCGGTGTCCTTGTCCGGCGTCAGGTTCGGACCGAGAAACACGCCGACGCCGGGAATGGCGAAGCCGACGTCCGATCCTCCGAGCAACCGCTTGTCGTCTGGAGCGCCGAGAAGATGGCCTGGGGTGTGGCAGTCGGTACAACTGCCCACGGCCACGAGGTAGGAGCCTCGGGCGATCTGCTCTTCGTCGGCGCTGGCCGGCGTACCGAGGAGAGCGGCAACAGCGCCGACAGCGAAGGCGAACAAGGAACGAGGATGCGACATGGTCCTTTCCGTGAGGTCGAGGGGCGGGAATCGGTCGCGGAGTGTCCAACGATCGGCCGCTGCCGATCAATCCGGGGAGACCCGGTGCAGGCCGGGCGGCGCGAGTATGACGCCGAAGAACACCCGCCCTGCGAGGTCCTTGAGAACTGTCCTCGGCAAGCGACAATGACGCCGGTCCTCCGCAGCGCACAACGCAGTATCGGCAAGGCCACGACGGGCCGAAACAGGGAGAAGACATGGACGAGATCGACCGATCGGAGCACCCGACGACCTCGAAGCAGCGAGTCGCTGTGGTCACCGGCGGAGCATCAGGCATCGGGGCCGCGACCGCGCGCCAGCTCGGCGCGCAGCAGATGCGGATCGTGATTGCCGACATCGACCGCGATGCCGCCGAGCGGACCGCGGCCGAACTCTCCTCTGCCGGCTCGACGCCGCGGCGATCCTGATCGACGTGGCCTCTGCGCACTCGGTCGACGCCGCGTTTGCCGAGGTCGAGCAGCGGCACGGACGCTGCGACGTCCTCGTCAACTGTGCAGGTGTGGCCAAGACCTACCCGTTCCTCGAGTTTCCGCTCGACAACTGGCAAAGGACGATGGAGATCAACGTCACCGGCGCGATGCTGTGTGCGCAGCGGGCCGCACGGCTGATGGTGCCGCGACGTTGGGGCCGGATCATCAACATCGCCTCGGTGGCGGGGCTGCGCGCCGTGGGCACCGGTCGTACGGCCTACGGGACATCCAAGGCGGCACTGGTCGCACTGACCCGTCAGATCGCCGTCGAGCTGGCTGCCGACGGCATCACGGCCAACGCGATCTGCCCCGGCCCCGTCGGTGGATTCCTTGCCGCC
>JBEVJQ010000354.1:0-9334 GCA_040510055.1 Burkholderiaceae bacterium
GGATCGATTCGGAAGGATCGTTCAAGGCGCGGTTCGAGGAGCAAGGAGGCCAGGTGCTGCAATCGATCCGGGTGCCGGTGAAGAACCCGGATTTCGCGCCGTTCCTCCAGCGCGTCCGCGACGAAAAGCCTGATGCGCTGTTCGTGTTCCTGCCGGCCGGGGTCGGGACGCAACTGATGAAGCAGTTTACCGAGCGCGGCCTCGACAAGGCCGGGATCAAGTTGATTGCCACGGGCGACGTCACCGACGACGATATCCTCAACGAGATGGGCGACGTCGCCCTGGGCGCCGTGACCTCGCACCACTACTCGGCCGCGCATCCGTCGGAGACCAACGGCAAGTTCGTCAAGGCGTTCACGGCGGCCAACAAGGAGATGCGCCCGAACTTCATCGCCGTGGCCGCCTACGACGGGATGCACCTGATCTACGAGGGGCTGAAGAAATCCGGCGGCAAGGGCGGCGAGGCGCTGCTGACCGCTGTCAAGGGAATGAGTTTCGAGAGTCCGCGCGGCCCGGTGACGATCGACGCCCAGACTCGCGACATCGTCCAGGACGTCTACATCCGCAAGGTCGAGAAGGGCAAGGACGGCAAGCTCTGGAACGTCGAGTTCGACACGATCAAGAGCGTCAAGGATCCGGGCAAGGCCAAGTGACGGCCGCGGCCCGAGGGCCGGCCGGCTGACGGTCGCCAGCCAGCATGCTCACGTTGCTGTTCGACGGCATCGCCTACGGCATGCTGCTGTTCGTGCTGGCCGTGGGGCTGGCCGTGACCCTGGGGCTGATGAATTTCATCAACCTCGCCCATGGCGCCTTCGCGATGGTCGGCGGCTACGTCACCGTGCTGTCGATGAATCGTGCCGGTGTCCCGTTTCTCGCGACGCTGCCGATCGCCTTCCTGGCCACGGCCGCGCTCGGGGCCGTCGCCGAGCGACTGCTCTATCGGCCGATGTATCGCAAGCCGCATCTGGACCAGGTGCTGTTCTCGATCGGGCTGGTGTTCATGGCCGTGGCCACGATCGACTGGTTGGTGGGCTCGCAGCAGCAGAACGTCCGGCTGCCGTCGTTCCTCCAGGGTCGGTTCGAGATCGGTGGCGTGGGAATCGGCCGCTACCGGCTGTTCATCGTCGCCGTCTGTGCCGTGATCACGCTGATGCTGCAGTGGGTGCTGTCACGGACGCGCTTCGGCAGCCGGCTGCGCGCGGCGGTCGACGATCCACGCGTGGCCTCGGGACTGGGGATCGACGTCGATCGCGTGTTCCTTCTGACCTTCGCCGTCGGGTCGGGGTTGGCCGGCCTCGGCGGCGCGCTCGGGGCCGAGATCCTGGGTCTGGACCCGACGTTTCCGTTGAAGTTCATGATCTATTTCCTGATCGTGGTCTCGGTCGGGGGGACGACGACGATCACCGGGCCGCTGCTCGCGGCGCTGCTGCTCGGTGTGGCCGACGTCATGGGCAAGTACTACGTCCCCAAGCTCGGCGCCTTCATCGTCTACACGCTGATGATCGTGATCCTGCTCTGGCGACCGCAGGGACTGTTCGCGCCGCGGGGCGCCAGATGAAGGCGCCGCGATGAACCCGGCCGGCGCCGCCCCTGCCGAGGCAACCGTCAGCGCGGCGATGGCTGACCGCCGCGGCTGGCGCTGGTGGGAATTCGCGCTGCTGGCGGCTCCCGTCCTCAGCTGGTTCCTGCTGCCGCGATACGCGCTGATCGCCAACGAGATCGCGATCTTCGCCTTGTTCGCGATCTCGCTCGACCTGATCCTGGGCTATGCCGGGATCGTCTCGCTCGGCCATGCCGCGTTCTTCGGCGTCGGCGCCTATGCGGCGGCGCTGTTCGCCAAGCACGGGATGCCCGACCCGCTGGTCGGCCTCATGTTCGCCGTGGTCGTGGCCGCGGTGCTGGGCCTGCTGACCAGCGCGCTGATCCTGCGCGGAACCGACCTCACGCGACTGATGGTGACCCTGGGCGTGGCTTCGGTGCTCTACGAACTGGCCAACCGCTTCGACGACTGGACCGGTGGTGCCGACGGCCTGCAGGGCGTGGTCATGGGTCCATTGCTCGGCCGCTTCGAGTTCGACCTTTCGGGGCGTACTGCCTACGCCTATTCGCTGGTCGTGCTGCTGGCGGTGCTGCTCGGTTGCCGGCGACTGATCCATTCGCCGTTCGGCTACTCGCTGCAGGCGTTGCGTGACAGCCGGCTGCGGGCGACGGCGATCGGTATCCCGGTACGCAGGCGGCTCGTGGCCGTCTACACGTTGGCGGGCGCGATCGCCGGCGCGGCCGGGGGGCTGCTGGCCCAGACCACGGGCTTCGCCTCGCTCGATGTCCTCGAGTTCCACCGCAGCGCCGACGTGCTGCTGATGCTCGTGATCGGCGGCACCGGCTATCTCTACGGCGGCTTGATCGGCGCGATCGCGTTCAAGCTGCTGCAGGACGTGCTCGCAGCCTGGACGCCGCAGTACTGGACGTTCTGGCTCGGCGCCTTCCTCGTCGTCCTGGTCCTCGTCGGTCGCGATCGACTGTTCGCCCCCTGGCGCTGGAAGCGGCGGGCCGACGGTCCGTCGACGCCATGAGCGAGGGCGACGTGGTCCTGCGGACCGAGCATCTCGTCAAGCGCTTCGGCGGCATCAAGGCGACCGACGACGTGACGCTCGACGTGTTCCGCGGTGCGCGGCACGCGCTGATCGGCCCGAACGGTGCCGGCAAGTCGACGCTGGTCAACCAGTTGACCGGCGTGCTCGCCCCGACCGCGGGGCGCGTGGCGCTCGACGGGCGCGACATCACGCGGCTTGCCGCCCACAAGCGCGTTGGCCTCGGACTGGTCCGGACCTTCCAGATCAGCCAGCTGTTCGGAACGATGACACCGCTCGAGGCGCTGGCGTTGACGGTGTCGCAGCAGCGCGGTATCGGTGGCGCGGCGTGGCAGCCGCTGGGACGCGATCGGGCGGTGGCAGAGCGTTGCGACCGACTTCTGACCGAATACCACCTGACCGACGTCAAGAGCCGGCCGACGGCGCTGCTTCCCTACGGCAAGCGACGACTGCTCGAGATCGCACTGGCGATCGCCTGCGCGCCGCGCGTGCTGTTGCTCGATGAGCCGGCGGCAGGGGTTCCCGAAGCCGAGCGCCACGAGATCTTCGACAGCCTGGCGCGGTTGCCGGCGGACGTCAGCGTGCTGCTGATCGAGCACGACATGGACCTGGTGTTCAACTTCGCGCAACGCGTGACCGTCATGGTCAACGGCGCGGTCTTCGCCGATGGCGATGTCGCCACGATCTCGAACGATCCGCGCGTCAAGGCCGTCTACCTCGGCCAGGGCGCGGGCGCCGCGGTCGGCGACGGGGCGAGACCGAAATCGTGACCGGGCCGTTGCTGTCGGTCAGGGGATTGAAGGCGGGTTACGCCGAGGCGGTCGTGCTCGAGGGCATCGACCTCGATCTCGCCGCCGGCGAGTCGCTTGCCCTGCTGGGACGAAACGGTACCGGCAAGACCACCCTGATCGACAGCCTCGTCGGCGTCACGCGTCGCCACGCCGGGCGCATCGTCCTCGCCGGGCGCGACCTGACGTCGCTGGCACCATTCCGTCGCGCCGCCGCCGGGATCGGCTGGGTGCCGCAGGAGCGCAACATCTTCAAGTCGCTGACCGTCGAGGAGAACATGACGGCCGTGGCCCGTCCCGGGCCGTGGACGCTGGCACGGGTCTATGCGATGTTCCCGCGCCTTGCGGAGCGCAAGGGCAACATGGGCAACCAGTTGTCGGGCGGCGAGCAGCAGATGCTCGCCGTGGCGCGGGCCCTGGTGACGAACCCGCGGCTGTTGCTGCTCGACGAGCCGCTCGAGGGGCTGGCGCCGATCGTCGTCGAGGATCTGTTGCGGTCGATCGCCGGCGTCGTCAGCGGCGAAGGCCTGTCGGCGGTCATCGTCGAACAGAACCCGCGACTGATCCTGGGGATCACCGAGCAGACCGTCGTCCTCGACCGTGGCACCATCGTGCTCGCCGAGCGCAGCGCGGCGCTGGCACGCGACCCGCAGCGGCTCGAGAGCCTGCTGTCGGTCGAGCGCCAGCACCCGCGCTGACCCGGTGGATGCCGGCATCGGATTGCCGTCCTGGCTGTTCGATGACCGACCGCGGTCGCGTGTGCTACGACAGGGTGGTCGACGATTACGCCGCCAGGATTCGCAAGGCCGGAGGTCGGGTGGCGCTCTATCTCACCCGCGCCTACGTGAAGCCGCACAAGGCTGCCAGCACCGAGATGGGTCGGCGGACAGCCGACATGGTTCTCGGTGCCGGCAACCGGGTCGGTGCGCTGGTGCTGCCCGTGGGCCTGGCGTTCGAGGCATATCGGCAGCGGCCGGACCTGGCGCTCCATCAGTCGTACGACGGCAGCCATCCGAGCCTCGCCGGCTCGTCCCTGGCCGCTGCGTCGTCTATGCCTCGATCTATGGCCGGTCTCCCGTCGGCAACCGCTACGACTACTACGACAGAGTCGACCGCGAGACCGCGGCCTTTCTCCAGCAAGTCGCAGCCGATGTCGTGATGCGGTACCTCGCCCCCCTCTGACCGGCTCCTGGCCGTGGGCGAAACCCCACGGGCTCTTTTCGACGCGAAGTTGCCCGGCGGGCTACAATGGTCGGCTATGCATTTTCATACCGCCGAGGCGCCGGAACGCGCGCCGGCAGAGGCGCTCGACTCGACGCCCGGCGCTTCACCGCCGGACCGACCCGCGCCCCGGCAAGATCAGGATCCCGCCCGCCCGGTCGCAGACGTGCCGGTGGTTCCTATGACGTTCGCCGATTTCGGCCTGGCCGAGCCGATCCTGCGCGCCGTCACCGAGATCGGCTATCGCGAGCCGACGCCGATCCAGGCGAAGGCGATCCCCGTGGTGATGGAGGGGCGCGATGTCATGGGCGCGGCCCAGACCGGTACCGGCAAGACCGCGGGCTTCGCGCTGCCGATCATCCATTCGCTGATGCCGCTGGCCAATGCCAGCGCTTCGCCGGCGCGCCATCCTGTGCGCGCGTTGATCCTCGCGCCGACCCGCGAACTGGCCGACCAGATTTCCGTCAACTTCGCGGCCTACGCGAAGTACACGCCGCTGCGCTCGACGGTCGTGTTCGGCGGTGTCGACATGAACCCGCAGACGCAGGCACTGCGTCGCGGCGTCGAGATCCTGATCGCCACGCCCGGGCGCTTGCTCGATCACGTCGGCCAGCGGACCCTGAACTTGTCGCAGGTCCAGATCCTCGTGCTCGATGAGGCCGACCGGATGCTCGACATGGGCTTCTTGCCCGACATCCAGCGGATCATCAACCTGCTGGCCACGCAGCGCCAGAACCTGATGTTCTCGGCGACGTTCTCCGAGGAAATCCGCCGGCTGGCGAAGAGCTTCCTCCACGATCCACAGCTGATCGAGGTCGCGCGTCGCTATGCACTGGCCGACAACGTCGATCAGCGGGTGTTCCGAGTCGCTACCGACGAAATGAAGCGCGCGGCCGTCGGACACCTGGTGCGCGAGCGCGCGCTCGACCAGGTGATCGTCTTCACCAACACCAAGCTCGGCGCCAGCCGGTTGGCGCGGCAATTGCAGCGCGACGGCCTGAACGCCGACGCAATCCACGGCGACAAGTCGCAGCAGGACCGGTTGCAGACGCTCGACGGTTTCAAGGAAGGACGGGTCAAGGTGCTGGTGGCGACCGATGTCGCCGCGCGCGGACTGGACATCGTCGAATTGCCGGCCGTCATCAACTTCGATCTTCCGCATTCGCCGGAAGACTATGTCCACCGGATCGGGCGCACCGGCCGTGCCGGCGCCAGCGGCCAGGCGCTGTCGCTGATGACCGAGCGCGACGCGCGGTCGCTGGCGGACATCGAGAAGCTGACGAAAAACAAGCTTCCGGTCGAGGATCTCGTACTCGCGGCACCGGCCACCGCCGACGGAGCGCGACCGCGCGATCGCCAGACGACCGGTCACCGGCCCGCGGATCGGCCCGGCGACCGGGGCGCTGACCGGGGTGCGGACCGCGGTTTCGACCGCGATGACCGCCGCGAGCCACGTAGCGGTGGTCGCGGGGTCCGTGGGCCCCGGGCGCAGAAGGCACCGGTCGACCCGTTGTTTCTCGAGCCCTATCAACCGGCCGACGATCCGCCGCCGGTCCCGACCGCGGATGACCCGGGGATCGGCCCGTCGCTGGCCCGCGGCCAGCAGCGCCCGCGCAAGGTGGCCGTGCTTCTGGGCGGCAAGCCGCCGGGCGCGGCCTGACAGTCCGGCCGTCGCCCAGGCGCCGGGCTTCGGCTGCCGAGCCGGGCAGGGGCTGACAGCGCGCGGGCCAGGCCCGCGCGTCGAGTGCGCGCGTCAGGCCTGAGCACTCAGGCGGCTGCGCCACGCGTCGATCGCCCGATCGAGCCAGTGACCGACGTCGGTGCTACCGGCCGCGATGGGCGCGATCCGGAGCCAGCGCGCCGCCGCATCGAGCGTCGCCACCGGATCGGCGATGCCGGCCGGGTCGTCCCCCTCGTGCTTGGAAAGCTTGCGCCCGCTCGCGTCGGTGACCAGCGGCAGGTGAAGGTACCGCGGCGTCGGCAGGCCGAGTGCCTGCTGCAGCAGGATCTGGCGACCGGTGTTGGTCAACAGGTCGCGACCGCGGACGACGTCGGTCACGCCACTGTCGCCGTCATCGACGACCACGGCCAGCTGATAAGCCCAGAGCCCGTCGGCGCGACGCAGCACCGGGTCGCCGGCGTCGCGGCTCGGATGCTGGTCCTGCGGGCCGAGCAGCCGATCGTCGAAGCGCACGATTGCATCCGGCAGGCGCCAACGAATCGCGAGCCGTCCGGCGCGCAGGGCCGGACCGGGCGCGCCAGCACCCCCCGCCGCGACCGACACCGGCAGTCCGGCGCCGCGACAGATGCCCGGGTAGAGTGCTTCGTCGCTGTCCGGTGCCCGTGGCCAGCGCGCGGCGTCGCGCCGCGTGCAGCGGCAGCCGTAGACCAGCCGCGCGGCAGCCAGCCGCCGCAACGCCTCGGCATAGCGCGCGCCGTGGTTCGATTGCAGCGTGACCGCACCATCCCAGTGCAGCCCGAGCGCCTGCAACTGGGTCCGGATTCGGTCGGCCGCGCCAGCCCGTTCGCGCGGCGGATCGAGGTCCTCGATCCGCAGCAGCCACCGGCCACCGGCGGCGCGCGCGTCGAGCCAGCTGCCGAGCGCGGCGACGATCGACCCGAGGTGCAACGGGCCCGATGGCGACGGGGCGAACCGTCCGACGTAGCGGCGACGGTCGGGTTGCGTTGGCCTGGGCGCTGACATGTCGGCTGCGAGCGTGCGGTCGGGCGGCGCGGGTCGGAGGCTGCGAGGGCTGCGGTCGGGCGGCGCGGGGTCTGGAGGCTGCGAGGCTGAGGTCGGGCTTGCCGGGAGCGGACGCTACCATGATGACCGGCCCGCCGCTCGCGGGACGCAACCGCGGGAGCGCACGCGTATGAACTCGATCAGCCGATCCGCCGCCGGCGGCGCCAACGACTCGGGCGGTTCGATCCGCACCAGGGCCGTGATCGGGCCGCAGCCGCTCGCGCTGCAATGAGTCTGGTCGTCGTTGCCGCCCACTCGGGCTACGGGCACACCCGCCGGATCGCCGATGCCGTGGTGGCCGGTGCCGCCGGCGTCGGCGGCACGCGTGCCGAACTAATCGACGTCGCCGCGATCCGCGAGGCCGACTGGAGGCGGCTCGCGGCCGCCGATGCGATCGTGTTCGGAGCGCCGACCTACATGGGCGGCCCGTCGGCGCAGTTCAAGGCGTTCGCCGATGCCTCATCGAAGGTCTGGTTGACGCGGGCCTGGAAGGACAAGATCGCCGGCGGCTTCACCTGCTCGCTTAACATGAGCGGCGACAAATCGTCGACGCTCAACTACTTCGTCACGTTGGCGATGCAGCACGGGATGGTCTGGGTCGGACTGGGGCTGATGCCACCGCGCCATCCGGGCGCACCGCACGAGTTGAACCGGCTCGGGTCGTACATCGGCGTGATGGCCCAGGCCGGCAACGTCCCACCCGATGAGGAGCCGCCGGTCGGCGATATCGAAACCGGTCGCAGCTACGGCGTGCGGATCGCGGGCTTCGCCCGCCAGCGCAAGAGCTGAAGCGCACGCCGCCGTCATAATCGGTACCTTCGGTCGATCGAAGCCATCGCCTGACGGAGAGGAGAAACCATGCCGACTTCGCCAAGTCCCTATCGCCAGGGGCTGTCGCGCCAGGCCGCCAACCACGCCGCCCTGACGCCGCTGAGTCTCATCGCCTGGGCGGCCGATGTCTTTCCCGACCATCCTGCCGTGGTCCACGGTGACCTGCGCCTCAGCTGGCGACAGTTTCGCGATCGCTGCCGCCGGCTGGCCTCGGCGCTGGCCGCACGCGAGATCGGCGACGGCGACACCGTGGCCGCGCTGTTGCCGAACACGCCGCCGATGCTCGAGGCCCACTACGGCGTGGCGATGGCCGGCGCGGTCCTCAATTCGGTCAACACCCGGCTCGATGCCGCGATGGTCGCGTTCATCCTCGAGCACTCGCAGACCAAGGTCCTGATCGTCGATCGCGAATACGCGCCGCTCGCCGTCGCCGCGCTGGCCGGACTGCGCGACAAGGGACTGGCGCCGCCGCTGGTCATCGATGCCTGCGACCCCGTCTACCTCGCCGACTGCCTCGCCGCCGGCAGCGAGCCGAACGCCGCCGCTGCCGAGCTCGACTACGACGCGTTCGTCGCCAGCGGCGACGCCGCGTTCGAGCCGGTCCCGCCGCAGGACGAGTTCGACGCCATCGGCCTCAACTACACGTCGGGAACGACCGGCAACCCGAAGGGTGTCGTCGTCCATCACCGCGGCGCCTATCTCAATGCCGTCGGCAACGTGCTGTCGTGGGGCCTGCCGCGGCATCCCGTCTACCTGTGGACGTTGCCGCTGTTCCACTGCAACGGCTGGTGTTTCCCGTGGACGATGGCAGCAGTGGCCGGCACCAACGTCTGCCTGCGCCGCGTCGAACCGCCACTGATCTTCGACCTGATCCGGCGCCATCGTGTCAGTCACTACTGCGGCGCGCCGATCGTCCACTCGATGCTGATCGCCGCGCCGGACGAGCAGAAGGCCGGCATCGACCATCCCGTCGCCTGCATGGTCGCCGGTGCCGCGCCGCCGGCGTCGATGATCGAGGGCATGGCGCGGATCGGCTTCGAGATCACGCACGTCTACGGCCTGACCGAGGTCTACGGTCCGGCGTCGGTGGCGGTCAAGCGGCCTTCCTGGGCCGGCGAGACGCTGTCCGAGCAGACCCGCCTCAACGGCCGCCAGGGCGT
>JBEVJQ010000355.1:0-2518 GCA_040510055.1 Burkholderiaceae bacterium
GGGCTGCTGCCGTCAGCGGCCGCCTCGGACATCGCTTCGGAGACCGACGGTGCGGCGAGCAAGCGGCAGAAGCCACCCTGCCGGGGGGCCGGGAACGCGGCCACGACGCGGGCCGAGCTCAGCGTGGCCACGACGGTCGGGTAGCCGGGCACCAGGACGCGGACGTCGGCCCCGAGCGCAGCCTGTGCCGTCGGCAGCGCGCCCAGGACGTCGCCCAGGCCACCGGTCCGCACGAAGGGTGCAGCTTCGGCCGTGACGTGAAGGATCCGCGGTCGGCGTCGCGGATCCGCGGTGGGCCCTTGGCCCGACGGCGCAATCATCTTGTTCAGCGTTGTTGTTATCGTCAACGGGGCGAGTGTCGTCGGCTGCGAGCCGCGGCGCGTGTCGCGGGCTAGCCGGTTGCCGGCACCAGCGCATCGAGCATCGGCTGCGTGACCAGCGTGACGTCCTTGGAGGTGCGATAGAACAGTGCCGCATCGGACTCGGCGTCGTACCCGATCTGGAGTTTCGGCGGGATCTGGCACCCGCGATCGATCACGCAGCGCCTGACCTTGGCACCGCGGCCGATCGAGACGTTGGGCATCAGCACCGACCGGTCGACATCGGCATACGAATGGACGCGGCAGTTGGAGAACAGCAGGCTGCCGTGAACACGGCCACTGACGATGCAGCCACCCGAGACCAGCGACTCGATCGCCATCCCGCGCCGCTCCTCCCAGTTGTGGACGAACTTGGCCGGCGGCAACTGCTCCTGGTAGGTCCAGATCGGCCAGTTGCGGTCATAGAGATTGAGCGCCGGCACCGTTTCGGTCAGGTCGATGTTCGCTTCCCAGTATGCATCGATGGTGCCGACATCGCGCCAGTACGGCTCGGCGCCCTCGGCGAGGTCGACGCAACTGACCTCGAACGGATGGGCGATGGCGTCGCCGGCGGCGACCATCTTGGGGATCAGGTTGCGGCCGAAGTCGTGGTCCGACTGCTCGTTGGCGGCATCGGCCTCGAGCTGGGCGTAGAGGTACTCGGCATCGAAGATGTAGATTCCCATGCTCGCCAGCGAGACGCCCGGCCGGCCGGGCATCGACGGCGGGTCGGCTGGCTTTTCCAGGAACGAGCGGATGTGGTATTTCTCGTTGACGTCCATCACGCCGAAGTCGCGCGCCGTGGCGGTGTCGACCTCGATGCAACCGACCGAGCAGGGCTTGCCCTGCTCCACGTGCCAGGCGAGCGCGATCCGGTAGTCCATCTTGTAGATGTGATCACCGGCCAGCACGACGATGTGGTCGGCACCGTAATCCTTCACAATGTCGAGGTTCTGGTAGACGGCGTCGGCGGTGCCGCGGTACCAGTAGGTCTCGTCGATCCGTTGCTGGGCCGGGATCAGGTCGATGAATTCGCCGAACTCCGACTTGAGGAAGCTCCAGCCGCGGTGCAGGTGCCTGATCAGCGAGTGCGCCTTGTACTGGGTGAGCACGCCGATGCGGCGCAGTTCCGAGTTCATGCAGTTGGACAGCGTGAAATCGATGATCCGGAACTTGCCGCCGAAGTAGACCGCCGGCTTGGCCCGGTTGTCGGTCAGTTGTCGCAACCTCGAGCCTCGGCCTCCGGCCAGGACGAAGGCGAACGTACGCCGTGGCAACTGCAGCCGTGCAAACTCGGGCGAGCGGTTCGTGCGGCTGGCTTCGATCGGGTTCGCCATGAAAACTCCTCAGGTCTCTTGATTTCTTCTGCCTTTCGCTCCCGCTGCCCGCATTTGACAGCCGCTGGCCGAAAGCGGCCGCCCGGCATGGCCCGGTTGTGGTGGCCGTGCCGACGGTCGCTGACGGCCCCGCTGCCCGCGCTGGAGCGATCGTCTCCCTCGGTCGTGCCGCTGGTGCGCCATTCCAACGCATTGGCCCCGGCTGGTCCGACCGTCAGCCATTGTCGCCTCAAAATAGGCCACCATGAACGCGCCGCATTCCGTCGAGATGTCGCCGGTAGACCTCACCGCTGATCCGCCAGCCGCTGACCGCCAGTCGCTGCGCAAGGAAATCGTCTCGGCCCTGGTCTACCGCGTCGGCAAGGATCCTTCCCTGGCCACGCGCCAGGACGTCTACCAGGCGGCCGCCCTCGTGGTCCGCGACCGGCTCGTCCATCGCTGGATGGAAACCACGCGGCGCGAATACGCACTCGACGCCAAGCGAATCTACTACCTGTCGATGGAGTTCCTCGTCGGCCGGACGTTCTCGAACGCGCTGCACGCGATCGACCTCTACGACGAACTGGCCGCGGCGCTGACCGCGCTCGGTGTCGATATCGTCGACCTGGTCGAGGAGGAGCCCGATGCCGCGCTCGGCAACGGCGGCCTGGGGCGGCTGGCCGCCTGCTTCCTCGATTCGATGGCGACGCTCGACCTGCCCGGTTACGGCTACGGGATCCGCTACGACTACGGGATGTTCGCGCAGCGCATTCATGACGGGAACCAGGTCGAACAGCCCGACGACTGGCTGCGCCAGGGCAACCCATGGGAGTTCGCGCGGCC
>JBEVJQ010000356.1:0-4806 GCA_040510055.1 Burkholderiaceae bacterium
TGGCGCGCCGGCGCGGACCGCCAGCGCGACGCCGGAATCGACCAGGTCGACGCGGCTGCCGGCGACCACCTTGCCCTCGGCGATCAGCGCATCGATGGCGTTGGCGGCGAGCATCACGATGTCGAACGGCTCGCCGGCGCGGACTCGTCGCGCGGCATCGACGCCGCCGGCCGCTTCGGCGACGACCTGCGACTGCGCGTCGTCCGGGTCGCGCCAACCCGCAACGAGGTCTTCGACCAACTGGCGCGTGGCCATCGACGAGATCAGGCGGATCGATGTCGGCATTTGCGAGGCTCGTTCAGAAGTTGACCTTGTCGGGTCCCTTCAGCGCCAGCAGGCGCCGGGCGTCGTCGGGTGTGGCGACCTGGTAGCCGAGCCGCTCGATGAGCGTGCGCGCCGCCTCGACCTGCTGGGCGTTGCTGCTGGCGAGCTGCCCCGGACCGATCCACAGTGAATCCTCCAAGCCGACCCGGACGTTGCCGCCCATTGCCACCGACATCGCGGCGATCGGCAACTGGTTGCGCCCGGCGCCGAGAACGCTCCACTGGTAATCGCTGCCGAACAGGCGATCGGCCGTCCGTCGCATCTGCATCACGTCCTCGGGGTGCGGTCCGATCCCGCCCAGGATCCCGAACACCGACTGGATGAAGAACGGCGGCTTGACCAGCCCGCGATCGGCGAAGTGTCGCAGCGTGTACAGGTGACCGATGTCGTAGCACTCGATCTCGAACCGGGTGCCGTTGGCCGCGCAGGTCGTCAGGATGTTCTCGATGTCGCGAAAGGTGTTCTTGAAGATCCGGTCATCGGATTCGGCCAGGTACGGCCGCTCCCAGTCGTGGCGGAACTCCTTGAAGCGATCGAGCATCGGGAACAGGCCGAAGTTCATCGAGCCCATGTTGAGCGAAGCGACCTCGGGCTTGAAGTGCGCGCAGGGTTGGAGCCGCTCCTCGACCGACATCGTCGGCGCGCCACCGGTGGTGATGTTGATCACCGCGTTCGAGCGGCGCTTGATCTCCTTCAGGAACGGCTCGAACGCCTTCGGCGACTGGTCGGGACGGCCGTCGACCGGATTGCGTGCATGGACGTGGACCAGCGCGGCCCCGGCTTCGGCTGCCGCGATCGCGGCCTCGCCGATCTCCTCGGCGGTGACCGGGAGGTGAGGGGACATCGACGGCGTGTGGATCGCGCCGGTGACGGCACAGGTGATCATCACCTTGCGTCCGGGCGGGCGTGTCTTGGAGTCGCTCATGTTGGCCTCTCGAGGTGGTTGGAAGGTCCGGGGACGGGGTGACGGTCGGCGCAGCCGGACCATCCGAGGCGGGCGCGGCGCTGGCCGCTAAGGCTCCCAACCCTGCTGGCTGGCGAGGTGCGCGGCCAGCGCGGCGAGCCGGTGGTCGCGCCAGCGGGTCTTGGCGGCAATGGTCGCAGCCACCGGTTCCGTGGCACCGGCATTCGCATTGGCACCGCCACCGCCACCACCACCGCTACCGGCATCGGCATCGGCATCGGCATCGGCACCGGCACCGGCACGGGAACTGGAACCGGCTCCGGCTCCGGCACCGCCCGGCGGTGCCCATTCGGCCACGATCCGCGACCAGTTGGCCTCGTCCCAGACCGTCTCGGGCGCTGGATCGGCCTGCAGCCGGCGATAGAAGCCGGTGTAGCGCCGGCAGTAGTCGGGGATGCCCCCGGGCGCATTGAGTTCGATGGTCGCGAACGGGCCCATGAACGACCAGCGTCGGCCGAGCCCCTCGGACAGGGTCCGGTCCAGGTCCTGTGGCGAGCAATAGCCGTCGCCGACCAGCCGGAACGCCTCGGCCAGCAGCGCGCCCTGGAGCCGGTTGAGAATGAAGCCGTCGACCTCGCGGCGCACGTCGATCGGCACCTGGCCGACCGCTGCATAGACCTCGCGCGCCCGCAACCGCGCCGCAGCGGACGTCCAGGGTGCACCGCAGACCTCGACCACCGGCACCAGGTGCGGTGGGTTGACCGGATGGCCGACGAGGCAACGGTCGCGCCCTGCGAGGGCCTCGGTGAAGGCCGAGGCGACGATCGCCGATGTCGACGAAGCCAGTACCGCTGTCCGCGGTGCCGAGGCGTCCAGGCGCTCGAACGTGGCGCGCTTGACCTCGAGGATCTCGGGGCCGTTCTCCTGGACGAAATCGCTGCCCTCGACGGCGTGCTCGAGGGTCTCGGCGATGACCACCCGCGCTGCCGCGCGGCCCGGGTCCGCGACCAGCCCGTGCGTGGCGAGCTCGTGCAGCCCGGCGCTGATCAGCGCCGCGGCGCCGTCGCGGGTCGCATCGTCGGGATCCCAGACCCGCACCGTCCAGTCGGAGCGGGCGAAGACCTGTGCCCAGGCCCGACCGATCAGCCCCGATCCGATGATGGCGACGACGGGCATGATGGACTCCTGTGGCGTGACGATGGGTACCGCGAACCGGCCGGCTACAGCCAGAGCACCTGGCGGCGCAGATCGAGATTCTCGCTCAGCGCGCGCGAAGGCCCGACATGGGTGACCGCGCCGCGCTCGAGCGCCACCGTCCGGTCCGACAGTGCCAGCGCCAGGTCGAGGTGGTGATCGACGATGACGATCGAGATTTCGCGCCGCAGCCGGTCGAACGCATGGAACAGTTCCTCGATCACGGCCGGCGCCAGCCCCTCGAACGGCTCGTCGAGCAGCAGCACCCGGGTGTCGCCGGCCAGCGCGCGGGCGACAGCCACCATCTGCTGCTCGCCGCCCGAAAGGTAATCGGCCGGAGAGGTCCAGCGTTCGCCGATCCGCGGGAAGAACTCGACGATCCGGTCCTCGTCCCAGTACACGCCCGCGCCGTTGCGCCGGCGCAGCCGCCCCAACTCCAGGTTCTCGGCCACGGTCATCCCGGCAAAGAGACCGCGCCCCTGGGGGACGTAGGAGATTCCGTGGCGGGTGATGGCGGCCGACGACAGGCCGGAGATCGTCGTGCCGTCGAGCGCGACCGTTCCGGCTGCCGGCGGTGCGATGCCGACCAGGGTCTTGAGTACCGTCGACTTGCCGGCGCCGTTCCGCCCGAGCAGGGCGACGATCTCGTGTTCGCCGACATCGAAGGTGACACCGCGCAGGATGTGGCTCTTGCCGTAGAACGTGTCGACCTGCGCGACCTGCAGCAACGGCTTGCCGGTCGCTGCCGATTCGCCGGCCGAGTCGGCGAGCGCATGGGCGCCGGCGCCGATGTAGACCGCCTGGACCTCGGGCGAGGCGCGCGCCGTCTCGGCCGTCCCGTCGACCAGCACCGTGCCTTCGTTCATCACCGTGACCGCATCGGCCAGCCGGAACACGCGGTCGATGTCGTGCTCGACCAGCAGTACCGGCAGCTGCTGCGAGATCGACCGGATCAGGTTGCCGACTCGTTCGCGCTCGGCCGCGGCGAGCCCCGCCAACGGCTCGTCGAGCAACAGCAGCCGCGGACGGGTCGCGAGCGCCAGCGCCATATCGAGCAGCCGCTGGCCGCCATACGACAGGTCGGCGGCCGGCGCCGACTCGATCCCGGCCAGTCCCATTGTCGCGACGATCGCGGATGTCTCGCCGTTGACGTTCGCGAGCCCGGCGGCATCGGTCCACGGGTCGAAGCGGTGACGGTCGCGCGCCTGGCAGGCAAGGCGAACGTTCTCGGCCACCGTGAGGCCGGCGAACAGATTGGTGATCTGGAACGAGCGGCCGATCCCGGCCGCGGTGACCGCGTGTGGCGACAGGCCGCCGATCGAGCGCTCGACCAGATGGACCGTACCGTTCTCGGGCCGGAACATCCCCGAGATCAGGTTGAATGCCGTCGTCTTGCCGGCGCCGTTGGGGCCGATCAGCGCGTGCAGCGTGCGGTCGCGAACGGTGAAGTCGACCCCGTCGACGGCCTTGATCCCGCCGAAGTGCCGGACCAGGCCGCGCACCGACAGCACCGCCGGCGCCCCGGTCCCGCGAGAGTCGGCAGGCCGCTCCGCGATCGCAGGCACGGCAGAGTCCGCGCTGTTCGAAGCTGCGGTCGCCCCGGGGACCAGGAACGCCGGCAGGCGGCCTTCGCCGGCGCGCCGGTCGTCCATCGCGGCCGCGCCGGCCTGGCGGGCGCGCAGCGGCCGCGTCACCCGCTCCCAGATCCCGACCAGCCCAGTCGGCGAGAACACGATGAAGGCGACGAACAGCAACCCGAACCAGAACAGCCAATCGGCCGTGAGGCTCGACAGGTAGTCGCGAAACAGCACATAGAACAGGGCGCCCAGCGCCGGGCCGAGGAACGAACGCATGCCGCCGATCACCACCATCGCCAGCAGTTCGCCGGAGAACGGCACGCCGATCGGGTCGGCCGATGTCATCCGGTTGTTGAACAGCAGCAGGATGCCGGCGAGACCCGTCACCGTCGCCGACAGCACGAAGGCCAGCAGCTTGTAGCGGGTGGTGGCGTAGCCGATGAAGCGCGCGCGCTGCTCGTTCTCGCGGATCGCGACCAGCACGGTCCCCGCCGGCGACCGATGGAAGCGCCACAGGAAGACGACCACGGCCATGGCGATGACGGCGAAGAGCGCGTAGAAGGGCCCGCGGTCGTCGAACGAAATGCCGAACCCCTGCGGCCGGACGATGCCGCCCAGGCCGTCCTCGCCGCCGGTGAGCTCGGTCCAGCGGAACGCGACGACGTAGAGCATCGCCGCCAGCGCCAGGGTCAGCAGCGAGAAGTAGACGCCGCGCCGGCGCAGGATGAGGTAGCCGAACGCGGCCGCGATCAGCGCGATGATGACGAGCGCGACGATGACGGGACCGAAGAAGCCGCCCGGCATCCA
>JBEVJQ010000357.1:0-5522 GCA_040510055.1 Burkholderiaceae bacterium
GGCCGACCCCGGCGGGGACATCGGGCTCGACGTGTCCGGGATCGGTCGGTGAGGGCATCTGGTGCGACTCCGTGTCGTGATCGCGGGCGCTCGCCGTCTCGGGGGTTCTCGAACGCGCGGCAGGCGGCCTGAAGGGCCGGTCAGTCGAACAGTTCCGCCTCGGCGAGCGTCCTGCCCCGCTGGTCCTTCGCCGACAACGTCGGCTCCGTCACCCGCCAGTCGATCGCCAGGGCAGGTTCGTCCCAGGCGAGCGTGCGGTCATGCTCCGGATACCAATAGTCGGTCGTCTTGTAGAGCAGCTCCGCCATCTCCGACAACACCACGAACCCGTGGGCGAAGCCGGCCGGAATCCACAACTGCCGCTTGTTCTCGGCCGTCAGCTCCACGGCGACGTGTCGCCCGAAGGTTGGTGACGACCGGCGCAAGTCGACGGCGACATCCAGCAGCGTCCCCGCGGTCGCGCGGACGAGCTTGCCCTGGGGCTTGACGACCTGGTAGTGGAGCCCACGGAGGACACCGCGGCTCGATCGCGAATGGTTGTCCTGGACGAATCGCGGCGAGACGCCGGTTGCCTCGGCGAACACGCGTTCGTTGTAGCTCTCGAGGAAGAAGCCGCGCTCGTCGGCGAACACTTTCGGTTCGACGATCAGGACGCCGTCGAGCGCCGTCGCAGTGACTTTCATCCGAGACCCATCTCACGTGTCCCGGAACGACCGATCGGCCCGTGCGTGGCCTCGTCGAGCATCCGCATCAGGTACCGGCCGTACTCGTTCTTGGCCAGCGGCGCGGCCAGCTCGGCCACGCGATCCGCATCGATGAAGCCCATCCGGAACGCGATCTCCTCGGGGCAGGCGACCTTCAGGCCCTGTCGCTTCTCGATGGTCTCGATGAAGGTCGCGGCCTCGAGCAGCGACTCGTGCGTGCCGGTGTCGAGCCAGGCGAAGCCGCGGCCCATCAGCTCGACGGACAATCGGCCAGCCTCGAGATAGCGGCGGTTGAGATCCGTGATCTCGAGTTCGCCGCGGGCCGAGGGACGGATCTCGCGCGCGAAGTCCGCCGCCTGCCCGTCGTAGAAATAGAGGCCGGTGACAGCGAAGCTCGACTTCGGCTGGGTCGGCTTCTCCTCGATCGAGATCGCGCGGCCGCGGGCGTCGAACTCGACGACGCCATAGCGCTCCGGATCGACGACGTGATAGCCGAAGACGGTGGCGCCAGATTCGCGGGCGGCGGCGCGCCGCAGTTGCACCGACAGGTCGTGCCCGTAAAAGATGTTGTCACCGAGGATCAGCGTCGACGGGTCGCTCTTCACATGCTCGCGGCCGATGAGGTACGCCTGCGCCAGCCCGTCCGGCGATGGCTGCACGGCATAGCTGAGGTTCAGCCCCCACTGACTGCCGTCCTCGAGCAGGGCCGAGAATCGCGGTGTATCGTCCGGCGTCGAGATGATCAGGATGTCGCGGATGCCGGTGAGCATCAGGGTGCTCAGCGGATAGTAGATCATCGGCTTGTCGTAGACCGGCAGCAACTGCTTCGAGACGACGCGCGTCACCGGGTGGAGTCGCGTCCCCGAGCCACCGGCCAGGATGATGCCGCGTCGCCTCGGGGCGACCGGGCGCCCGTCGATCGTCGGTCCGGTCATGCCCGGCTCTCGCGATAGCGGCCGCTGCGGACGCGGTCGATCCAGTGGGCATGGTCGAGGTACCAGCGAACGGTCTTCTCCATGCCCGTCTCGAAGGTCTCGGCCGGTCGCCAGCCGAGTTCGGCGGTGATCCGGCTGGCGTCGATCGCATAGCGCCGGTCGTGGCCCGGGCGATCCGTGACGAATCCGATCAGGTCCGCGTATCGTCCGCTGCGTCGCGGCTTCATCCGGTCGAGCAGGTGGCAGACCAGATTGACCACGTCGAGGTTCTTCATCTCGGTGTTACCGCCGATAGCATAGGTCGCGCCCGGGCGGCCACCGGCGAGGACGGCGGCAATCCCGCGGCAGTGATCCGCGACGTAGAGCCAGTCGCGGATGTTCTGGCCGTCGCCGTAGACGGGCAGTGTCTCGTCGGACAGCGCCCGCAGGATCATCAGCGGGATCAGCTTCTCCGGAAACTGGAACGGGCCGTAGTTGTTGCTGCAGTTCGTGGTCAGCGTCGGCAGCCCGTAGGTATGGTGGTAGGCGCGAACCAGATGGTCGGAGCCCGCCTTCGATGCCGAGTACGGGCTGCTCGGCGCATACGGCGTGGTCTCGCAGAACGCCGGGTCCTTGGGTCCGAGCGAGCCGTAAACCTCGTCGGTCGAAACGTGGAGGAAGCGGAAGGCGTCGCGCTCGGCGCCACCGAGGCTGCTCCAGTAGCCTCGGGCGGCCTCGAGTAGCGTGAAAGTGCCGAGTACGTTGGTCTCGATGAAGGCGCGCGGACTGGCTATCGACCGATCGACGTGGCTCTCGGCGGCGAAATGGACGATGGCCCTTGGCCGGTGCGTGGCCAGGAGATTGGCGATCGCCGGCTGGTCGCCGATGTCAATCTGGCAGAAGCGGTGCCGGGGATCGTCGCGGACCGCCACGAGGTTGTCGCGGTTGCCGGCATAGGTCAGCTTGTCGACGTTGACGATGGAGTCGCGTTCGCCGCCGCTGGCGTCGTCACCAAGCCAGTCGAGCACAAAGTTGGAACCGATGAAGCCGGCCCCGCCGGTGACGAGGATCACGTGGTCAGGCCCTGCCGTAGATGTCGGAGAAGCGGACGATGTCATCCTCGCCGAGGTATTCGCCGCTCTGGACCTCGATCATCACCAGGTCGAGGACCCCGGGGTTCTCGAGCCGGTGCCTGTGGCCGGCCGGGATATAGGTCGACTCGTTGGTCTTCACGAAGATTTCCTGTTCGCCGTTGACCACGCGCGCCATCCCGCGGACCACGATCCAGTGCTCGCTGCGATGATGATGCATCTGCAACGACAGGCTGGCGCCCGGTTTGACGACGATGCGCTTGATCTTGTAGGCCGACCCTTCGCCGAGGATCGTGTACGTCCCCCAGGGTCGCGCCACTGTCCGGTGCAGCCGATAGGCCTCGTGGTTGTCCGCCTTGAGCCGCGCGACCACCTGCTTGACCTCCTGCGCCCGCGCCGGGTTGGCCACCAGCAGCGCGTCGGGCGTGTCGATCACCAGCAAGTCCGAGACGCCGACGGCTGCGACCAGGCGCTCGTCGCTCTGGACATAGGTGTTGCGGCTGTCGACGAAGATCGCCTGGCCGCGAGCGCGGTTGTTGTGAGCGTCGGGTTCGGCCAGCTGACTGACGGCGTCCCACGAGCCGATGTCGCGCCAGCCGAAATCGCCGGGCACGACGGCCACGCGCTGCGACTTCTCCATCACCGCGTAGTCGATCGAGATGTTCGGCACCTGGGCGAACGCGGGCCCCGGGATCTCGCGCATCACGGCGTTGTCCTGGCCGTGCATCGCGGCCCAGCAGGCGAGCGCGGTCCGATGGACGTCCGGTGCGTGAGCCTCGATTTCGTCGAGGATCGTACCGGCCTTGAAGCAGAACATCCCGGAATTCCAGAGGAAATTGCCGGCGGCGAGGAAGCGACGCGCCGTCTCGAGGTCGGGCTTCTCGACGAACCGGGCAACGCGACTGCCGGCGCTGCCGTCGCCGATGGCCTTGCCGCTCTCGATGTAGCCGTAGCCGGTCTCGGGCGCCGACGGGACGATGCCGAAGGTCACGAGCCAGTCCTCGGCGGCCAACTGCCGGGCGCTGGCCACCGCCCGCTCGAACGCATCAGCGTCGAGGATCAGGTGATCGGCCGCCAGGACCAGCATCAGCGCATCGCGGCCGAACTCCTCGGCAATGCTGGCGGCGGCCACGGCCACCGCCGGTGCGGTATTGCGTCCGGCCGGCTCCAGCAGGTAGCTTGCGCGGCGCGAGTCGCCGAGCCGCGCGCCGTCGAACTCGTCCTTGCTGAGGAAGAAGTAGTCGCGGTTGGTGACCGTCATGATCGCGCCCGGGTCGGCCAGGCGAGCGGCCCGACGGTAGGTCTTGCCGATCAGGGTCTGGCCGTCGGCGAGCGTCATGAACGGCTTGGGGTGGCCTTCGCGCGACACGGGCCAGAGCCGCGTGCCGGCGCCGCCGGACAGGATCACCGGGATCAACATGCTTGCTGCCTATGAAACGAACCCGGGAACCCGGGGACAACCCATGATGCTAGCAAACGGACCCCCCGGCCCCCGTGGCGACGGCCCGTCGGCCCGCGGCCGCGAGCCGGGCGGTGGCTCTCCGGCAACGATAATCGCGCCTCCCATCCGCTGCCTCGGATCCGCGCGACGTCGATGTTCCCTGCCTCCGTGTTCGTTCGCGCGGCGCCCGCGCTGTTCATCCTGATCTGGTCGTCGGGCTACGTCGTCGCGAAGGTTGCCGCGCCCCACGCCGATCCGCTGACCTTCCTGCTGCTGCGGTTCCTTGGCGTCGCGGCGCTGATGACGGCGCTGGCGCTCGCGGCCGGCGCCCGCTGGCCGGGTCGACGTGACGTACTGCACCTCGCCGTGGCCGGTATCGCGATGCAGGCCGGCTATCTCGGCGGCGTATGGGTCGCGATCGCCCAGGGGATGCCGGCCGGTGTCGCCGCCCTGATCGTCAACCTGCAACCGGTGCTGACGGCAATCCTGGCGCCGCTGGTGGGCGAACGACTGTCGTCGCGGCAGTGGGCCGGCGTGCTGCTGGGCTTCGCCGGCGTTGTCGCCGTCGTCTGGCAGAAGGTGGTCCAGAGCTCCGGCCTGCTGGTGCTGCCGACGGCGATCTGCGTGTTCGCCCTGCTGTCGATGACTGCCGGAACGCTCTACCAGAAGCGGTTCGTCCCGCGGGCCGATCTGCGCACCGGGCAGTTGATCCAGTCGGCGGCGGCGATCGCCGTCACGCTGCCGATCGCGCTGGCGACCGAGGCGATGCGCTTCGACGTCGGTTTCGCCTCGCTGGCCGCGCTGCTGTGGTCGGTGATCGTGCTCACCGGCGGCGGGACGTCGCTGATCTTCCTGCTGCTGCGCGAGGGCAAGGCGACGACCTTCACCAGCTATCTGTACCTGGTACCGGCCGTGACTGCCGTGATGGCCTGGCTGATGTTCGGCGAGACGCTGACCGGGCTGGCGCTGGCCGGCATGGCGCTGTCGCTGTTCGGCGTCTGGCTGGTGGCGGCCAACGGCGCCGGCGGGAAACGGTGATCAGTCGCGCCGATCAGGCAGCGCTGAACGGTGATTGGCGGCGGTGATCGCTGGCGTGATCGCTGGCGTCGGTCGGCGGTCGCTGGCGCCGATCAGGCCCGTCGCAGATCGGTGGAATTCGCCCGGACGACGCCGGCCTCGTTCATCCGACCCCAAGCTGCCTTCAGCGAACCCTGCGTATCGATGCCGCGGCACGCGTCCTCGATCACGACGGCGCGCAGCCCGGCCTTGCGCGCATCGAGCGCCGTCCAGGCGACGCAGAAGTCGGTCGCGAGTCCGGCGACGAACACCCGGGCGATGCCATGAGCTTTCAGGTATGCGGCCAGTCCTGTCG
>JBEVJQ010000358.1:0-4259 GCA_040510055.1 Burkholderiaceae bacterium
GGTGACCTCGCCGCAGCGCCACCCGCGGCTACCCGATACACCGACGCTGGCCGAGGCCGGCGTGCCGGTCGTGTTGACGTCCATGGGCGGCCTGTCGGTGCCGGCCGGCACGCCTCAGCCGATCGTTCGACGGATCGCCGAGGCGTTGACCGCGGCGCTGGCCCGCCCGGACGTGAAGACGAAGATCGAAGCGTTGGGGGGAAGGACCGCACCGACCACCCCCGATGAGTACGCCACGGCGCTGCGCGCGGAGATCGGCATGGCCGAGAAGATGATGGCCGCAGCGCGGCTCGGTGCCCAGTGAGTGCAGCGACCGCCCGTACTTCGCAGACAGCGTCGAGGCCTCGGTACGGCGGTGATCGAAGCATTGGCGGCCGGGTCGAACTGACCGGGCCGCAGTCGACTGCGCCTTGGTCAATCGCCCTTGAACCCGGTCGCCTTGACGATCGCGGCCCAGCGCTGCGTCTCGTCCTTGACCATTTTCCCGGTCTCGGCCCGGCTCGTTCCGGTGCCGCGAAGGCCCGCTTCGGCGAGCTTCTGCCCGACCTGCGGATCCCTCGCAGCGGCGAGGAGCGCACGCTCGAGCGAGTCGACGACGGCCGGCGGTGTCTTCGCCGGTACGAAGATCGCGAACCAGGCCGCAAAGTCGACCTTCGGCATGCCGGCCTCGGCGAAGGTCGGCACGTCGGGAAGCAGCGGCGTGCGCTCGGTGGCGGTGGTGGCGAGTGCCCGCATCTTGCCGCCCTTCGCCTGGGCGCTGCCGAGAGCGATGCTCACGAAAGTACCTTCGACATCGCCAGCCACGATCGCGCTGACCGCGTCGCCCGTGGAGCGGTAGTGGATCGGTTCGATCTTGAAGCCGCCCTCGGTTGCGAAGAGTTCCGCACCGAAGTGGCCTGGCGTCCCGGCGCCGAACGTTGCGAAGTTGGTCCGATCGGTGCGGGCCTTGGCCGCCGTGACGAAGTCGGCCACGGTCTTGGACGGGGATCGGTTTGGCACGACCAGCAGAAAATCGGAGCGCGCGACCTCCGAAACCGCGAGCAGGTCTCTGCCCGGATCGTACGGAAGCTTGCTGAATGCGGCCGGCGCGATGCTGATGGAACCGACCTCTGCCAGCAACAGGTTGTAGCCGTCGGGCTGGCTGGTGGCCACGGCCTGGACTGCGATCTGCCCGCCGGCACCGGCGCGGTTGTCGACCACCACCGATTGCTTGAGAATCTCCGCGAGCTTCTGGCCCAGGACGCGGGCCACCGTGTCGGGCCCGGTACCCGGCGGGAAGCCGACCGTCAGCCTCACCGGGTGATCGGGATACGACTGTGCCGACGATATTCCCGGCGCGAGGAACGGCAGTGCAGATCCGGCCGCGAGCAGGCGGCGACGGGCACGGTCGACGGTCGCATCCTGATCGGCGTGGGGGTCGGCCGTGCTCGTGCTCATTGGGTTCTCGATGAAGTCGATAAAGGACACCGATGCGTCAGGCCCGCAGGTTAACGCGAAACCGGGCGCATCACATCGACGGTCAGCGAAACGGCCCGTGGCCGTCGCGGGGGGCGAGGCCGATGTCGCGCCGCATGCGTTCGTCCCGTGGCGGGCGATCGGCGCCGGGCCTGCGAAGCCGCAGCGCTGCGCGCAACCGCGCAATGACGAGACCCAGCATCGCGCGCCAGGCGGCGCTATCCGTGCTGACGATGAGTTGGATGATGGCGAGTGTTTGCATGCTGCGTCCCTTTCGTGGCGTTGATGAGCATGGGACGTAGGTTGCGGCACCCGCGTTGTCGACCGATTGCAGCGCCGGCCGGCGGGCGTTGCATTTGCAGCAGGGGACGAAGTAGACGAAATTCCGCCTGAAAAGCGAGTTCTGCGATCCGCTGTCATGACCACGACCAACGACACCTTCGATCGGCTGAAATCCGCGGCGGCTGCGGACTGGGAGCGCTACGTCGATCACGACTTCGTCCGCAGGATGGGTGACGGCTCGCTCCCCGAAGCCGCCTTTCGGACCTACTTGGTGCAGGACTATCTGTTCCTGATCCAGTTCGCGCGGGCCTGGGCGCTGGCTGCCTACAAGAGCCGGACGCTCGCCGACATCCGGGCCGCCCAAGGGGGCCTGGCTGGGGTGCTGCGCGAAACGGAGCTGCACGTCCGGTTCTGCCAGCGCTGGGGGATCTCTCCGGAGCAGGTCGAGGCTGCGGTCGAGCATCAGGCGACGGTTGCGTACACCCGCTTCGTGCTCGATGCCGGCGCCGCTGGCGATCTGCTCGAACTCCACGTCGCCCTGGCGCCGTGCGTGATTGGCTATGCGGAGATCGGCAGGAGGCTCGCGAGCGACGGTGTGTCGGTCGACCACCGCTACCGCGAGTGGATCGCCGAGTACGCCGGAGACGCCTACCAGTCGGTTGCCGCGGCAGCGCGGCACCACCTCGATGACCTCGCCGCGCGGGCGATGACCGAGCATCGCTTCGGCGAGCTGGTGGCGCTATTCGCGAAGGCCTCCCGGCTCGAAGCGGACTTCTGGCAGATGGGGCTCGATTCGGCAGGCGATCGATAGCGGAGGGCGCCCGATCGGGGCGCCTCAGCCGCGATCGCGGCACCCGCTCCCCGGTCAGCGAATGGTCTCGACCGGCGCATCGAACACGTAGCCCGCACCGCGTTGCGTGACGATGAACCGCGGATGCGTCGGGTCGGCCTCGATCTTGCGCCGCAGCCGGAGGATCTGGACGTCGATCGACCGGTCGTAGACCTCGGCGTTGTGAAGCCGCGAGAGGTCGAGCAGGTGGTCGCGCGTCAACGTGCGCTGGGGTGACGAGAGGAACGCGATCAACAAGCTGAATTCGCCGTTGGTCAGGTCGACCGGCTCGCCGCCAGGGTTTTTCAGCCGGCGCAGCCCGAGGTTCAGCTCCCAGCCATCGAAGCGATAGGCGCGGGCCTTGCGCATCGCGTCGGCGACGCTGGCCTGTGCCTGGGCACGACGAAGCAGCGCGCGGATCCGTGCGAGCAACTCGCGGCTCGAGAACGGCTTGGTCAGGTAGTCGTCGGCGCCGAGCTCGAGGCCCATTACGCGGTCGGCCTCTTCGGCCCGGCCGGTCAGCATCAGGATCGGCATCGTGCTCGACGCCTCGCGCAGACGGCGCGCGATCTGCAGGCCGTCTTCGCCGTGAAGCCGGACGTCGAGTACGACCAGGTCGACGACTTCGCGGGCAACGACGGCCATGCATTCGGTGCCGGTTGCCACGGTCGTGATCCGCAGTTCGTTGTCGCCGAGGTAGTCGCCGAGCAACGCACGGATTGCCGGGTCGTCATCGACAGCCAGGACGTGGGGCCAGGACGGGTTCATCGCAAGGGGGTGGGAACGTCGGTGCCGGCAAGCATCGTACCGTTCGGCGCAAGTTGCAAGTCCCGTGGATCCGAGGGCGCAACAGCAACCGCGGCGGCGAGGGCACGCGCGATCTCGTGCGCGGCCAGCGGCTTGGCCAGCACCTCGACGGCCCCGATCGCGTGCGCGCGTTCGACCAGGGCCGGCGTCACGTAGCCGCTCATCAGCACGATCGGAAGGTGGGGGGCGAGCGCTCGGGCCTGGCGGCCAAGTTCCGACCCGGTGATGCCCGGCATCGCTTCATCCGACAGCAGCACGTCGAACCGCCCGGGGTCGGCGGCGAGCGCGTCGAGCGCCGCGCGCGCTGACGTGAAGCCGACGGGCTCGTAACCGAGTCGGGCGAGCGTCTCCTCGCCGAGCCGAACCAGTGCCTCCTCGTCGTCGACCAGCAGCACGGTCTGGCCCTCACCATGCACCAGCGGCCTGGCGGTCCGGACCGAGGGGGGCGCGACCACCCCCAACGACGGCAGGTAGACGGTGAACCGGCTGCCGGCGCCTTCCTCGCTCTCGACCGCGATGCCGCCCCCGAGATCGGTCACGATCCCGTGGACCAGCGACAGGCCGAGACCGGTCCCGACGCCGACTTCCTTGGTCGTGAAGAACGGATCGAAGATCCGGGCCAGCACTCCCGGCGCGATGCCGCTGCCGTTGTCGGCGACGACGAGGCGCACATAGCTGCCCTCGGGCAGGGTACTGGTCGCGACCGCGAGCGACGCCTGGAGCCGGACCGCATCGAGTCCGACGTCCAGGTTTCCCTCGGCCCGCATCGCCTGGACCGCGTTCGCGCACAGGTTCATCACGACCTGGTGGATCTGGGTCGGATCACCGAGTACGCCGGCATCGCCGGCCGCGAGTCTGCGGGAGAGCCGCACGCCGGGCGGGGCGC
>JBEVJQ010000359.1:0-6699 GCA_040510055.1 Burkholderiaceae bacterium
GACCGATCGGTGCCGGGGTCGGGTACCAGGATATCAAGCTCAACGCTGGCAGCATCCAGGAGGCGGTGGCTTCGATCGGTGGCAAGTTTGGGCCGTTCGGCGTTGGAGTTGGCTACTTTCACTGGAAGCCTGAGGTCGCCGAGAAGACCAAGGGCTACTACCTGAGCACGAGCTTGGCGATGGGTGCCGGCACGCTGTTCGTCTATGGCCGTCGAATCGAAGCTCCGATCGCCCCCGGGGCCGAGCAGACCCAAGACACCATCGGCGTGGCCTACACCTACGCCCTGTCCAAGCGGACCCTGCCGTACATTGCGGCTGCATACCGCAAGAACGATTTCGACGGTCCCGTCGCCGGTTTCGACACCAAGCCCTGGGCCGCTGCCATCGGTCTGCGTCACTACTTCTGACCGAGCGGTTGCTTCAATTCGGACGCCGGGGCCTCCCCGGCGTTTTTTTGTGGCGATGCTTCAGGCTTAAACTATCGTCATGGAGACGCCTCGTTTGCCAGCTCGGTCCGCCCGGGACCCGATCGACGACCGCAGCCCGGAACTGACGCGCGATCATCGCGCGCTCAAGCTGTGGTTGCGGATGCTCGCGTGTACCGGAGTGGTCGAGCGACGGATTCGACGCCAGTTGTCGCAACGCTTCGCCACGACGCTGCCGCGCTTCGACCTGCTCGCGCAACTGGAGCGCGAGGACGGTCTGACGATGAGCGAGGCGTCGCGCCGCCTCATGGTCACCGGTGGCAACGTGACCGGCATCGCAGACCAGCTCGAGCGCGACCGCTGGCTCCGTCGCGAGCCGGTGTCCGATGACCGGCGTACCACACGATTGCGGCTGACGGCGACCGGACGCGAACACTTCACCGTCATGGCGCGCGAGCACGAGCGCTGGGTCACCGCGCTGTTCGACGGTCTCGACGGCGACGAGCAGGCCGAACTGAGCCGTCTTCTCGGCAAGCTCAGATCCGGACTCGAGGCGCGTCCGCTCGACAACGCTCCACCACAGGCGGCTCGCGCCACGCCGGAGGCGCGCGCAAGCCGCAGATGAACCGCAGCGAGAGGCCGACCATGATCGCCAGTGCCCACGAGGACACATTCGCCCGCGACAACCTGCCTGCGCGCGACCGCTGGCCCGACCTGACGTTCGAGCTGTCGGGGCTGCGCTATCCGGCGCGGATGAATGCCACCGTCGAACTCCTCGATCGTGCCGTCGACGAGGGTCATGGCGCCCGGGTCGCGCTGCGAACCGACGCCGCGAATTGCAGCTACGCCCAGTTGCGGGCCCAGGTCGACCGCATCGCCCATGTCCTGCGCGATGACCTCGGTCTGATTTCCGGAAACCGCGTGCTGCTGCGGGCCGCCAATCATCCGATGATGGCCGCCTGCTGGCTGGCGGTGATCAAGGCCGGCTTGGTCGCCGTGGCGACGATGCCGCTGCTGCGGGCACGCGAACTGGCAGTGGTCGTCGAGAAGGCCCGGATCGATGCCGCGCTCTGTGACGCCCGCCTGCCCGACGAGCTCGCCACCGCCTGGCCGGCCGGGCGCTCGCGCACGCTGATGTTCAACGACGACGCGGCGCCCGCCGATGTTCGCTCCGGACAGCCGGGCTCGGCGCAGTCCGTGGCCGCACGACCCCGTTCACTCGACGCCCTCTGCCGCCAGGCCGATGAGCGTTTCGTGGCCTGCGATACTGCGTCCGACGACGTCGCGCTGATTGCCTTCACGTCGGGCACGACGGGCCAGCCAAAGGGCACGATGCATTTTCATCGCGACGTGATGGCGATGTGCGATCTGTTCCCGCGCTCGGTCCTCAAGGCGGTGCCCGACGACATCTTCTGCGGTACGCCGCCGCTGGCGTTCACGTTCGGGCTCGGCGGACTGCTCTGCTTCCCGGTGCGCGCACGGGCCTCGGTCGTGCTGGCCGAGCGCCTGACACCGAAGACGCTGCTCGAGACGATCGCGCGGCACCGCGCGACGATCTGTTTCACCGCGCCCACCTTCTACCGCCAGATGGCCGGCCTGGCCGGAGGCTTCGACATCGGCTCGTTGACGAAATGCGTGTCGGCCGGCGAGGCACTGCCCGACGCCACGAGGACGCTGTGGCGCGAGACCACCGGCATCGAGATGATCGATGGAATCGGGGCCACCGAGATGATCCACATCTTCATCTCGTCGCCGCCGGAGGAGGTCCGGCCGGGGGCCATCGGCCGCGTCGTGCCCGGCTACGAGGCCCGGATCGTCGATGAACGGATGAATCCGCTGGCACCTGGAGAGCCCGGCCTGCTCGCGGTCCGCGGCCCGACCGGCTGCCGCTATCTGGCCGACGATCGCCAGTCGGTCTACGTTCGCGACGGCTGGAATCTGCCCGGCGACACGTTCAGCAGGGACGCCGACGGCTACTTCCACTACGTCGCTCGCGCCGACGACATGATCGTCTCGGCCGGCTACAACATCGCCGGCCCCGAAGTCGAGGACGCCCTGCTCGAACACGACGCGATCGCCGAGTGCGCGGTTATCGGCGCGCCCGATCCGGCCCGCGGCCAGATCGTCCAGGCGTTCGTCGTGCTGAAACCCGGGCGCGTCGAAACGGCCGAGCTGGTGCGCGAACTGCAGGACCATGTCAAGGCGACCATCGCGCCCTACAAGTACCCGCGTGACATCCGCTTCGTCGATTCGCTGCCGCGGACCGAGACCGGAAAGCTGCAGCGCTTCCGCCTGCGCGAGTGAGCGGCGCGATCCGCGACGGTCGGGATACGGGTCGGGCCGCTGCCGCGCGTGACCGACGCCCTCGAGGGGCGCGGCCACCGCCGCTCAGGCCGTCGTCCTGGCCCGCGGCTCGAGCACTCCGGCGCCAGCCGACTGCCGCTGCTTCATTTCGGCATCGCGCAGTTCGCGGCGCAGTATCTTGCCGACGTTGGTCTTCGGCAGTTCGGTCCGGAATGCGACCTCGCGCGGCCGCTTGTAGCCCGTGAGATTCTTCGTGCAGTAATCGGCCAGCGCCTGCTCGGTCAGCGTCGGATCGCGCTTGACGACGAACAACTTGACCGCCTCGCCGGACTTTGGATCGGGAATGCCGATCACCGCACACTCGAGTACGCCCGGATGGCTGGCCACGACGTCCTCGACCTCGTTCGGATAGACGTTGAACCCCGAGACCAGGATCATGTCCTTCTTCCGATCGACGATCTTGACGTAGCCGCGCTCGTCCATGACGCCGATGTCGCCGGACAGGAAGAAGCCGTCGGCCGTCATCACCTTGGCGGTCTCCTCCGGGCGCCGCCAGTATCCGGCCATCACCTGCGGTCCGCGGATCGCGATCTCGCCGCGCTCGCCGAGCGGCAACGGCTTGCCGTTGTCATCGACGATGGCGACGTCGGTCGACGGCAACGGCAGGCCGACGGTGCCACTGTAGGCATCGGTATCGGTCGGATTGGAGATCGCCGACGGCGACGTCTCCGACAACCCGTAGCCTTCACAGACCGGGCAACCGGTGAGCTTCAGCCACTTGTCGGCGACCGCTGCCTGGACCGCCATCCCGCCACCGGTGCTCACACGCAGCTCGGAGAAGTCGAGTTCGCGAAACGGCGGATACTCGGCCAGCGCGTTGTACAGCGTATTGACCGCCGGGAACACGGTGACCTTCCACGGCTTCAGCGCCGCGACCACGGCCGGCAGGTCGCGCGGATTGGGGATCAGGATCTGCATGCTGCCGGTGCGCATCCCGAGCAGGCAGCAGACCGTCAGCGCGAAGATGTGATAAAGCGGCAGCGCGCAGACGACAACCAGTTGCTCGGGCAGCGGGCCACGCGCGGGATTGTTGAGCGCTGGTTGCTTCCAGGCCTCGGACTGGAGCACGTTGGCGATGACGTTGCGATGCGTCAGCGTGGCCCCCTTGGATACGCCGGTGGTGCCACCCGTGTACTGCAGGAACGCCGGATCCTGGAGGCCCGCCGTCGATGGCCGGAGCTTCAGCCCGCGACCGCGCTTGAGCACGTCGTCGAAGCGCAGTGCCGTCGGCAGTTCGAAGGCCGGCACCATTTTCTTCACGTGACGCACGACGAGGTTGACGATCAACCCCTTGGGAAACGGGATCATGTCGCCCATCGCCGTGACGACCAGGTGCTTGATCGAAGTCCGCGGCAGCACCTGTTGCAGCACGGCAGCGAAGTTCTCGAGGATTACGATCGCTTCGGCTCCCGAATCCTTGAGCTGATGCTCGAGTTCGCGCGCGGTGTAAAGCGGATTGACGTTGACGACAACGTAGCCGGCGCGCAGGACACCGGCGATGCAGATCGGGTACTGGAAGCAGTTGGGCATCATCAGCGCGATTCGACTGCCCGGTGGCAGACCGGTCGACTGCAGCCAGGCGCCGAACGCCTGGGAATAGGTGTCGACATCGGCGAACGTCTGCATCTTGCCGAGGAACGCGTAGGCCGGACGCGAGGCGTAGCGGTGCATCGACTCCTCCAGCAACGCCGCGAGCGAACGGTAGGCGTCAGGGTCGATCGTCGGCGGCACGCCGGTCGGATAGTGCTTCAGCCAGATCCGCTCCATGTCTGCTCCTTTTCGAACCGACGCGCGAGCCTCAGTCGGCCGCCGCCGGAATGGTAGTCGCATCGCTTGCGCGCTGGAGCGCGGCGCGACGGGCGGCAGGATCGAGCCGGCCGATCCGCGCTGCCTCGGCATAGAACCGCTCCAGGTCGCCACCGCCCTGTCGGTAGATCTGTCGGAATGCCGGCACCCAGCCGCTGTAGGCCGTCACCGCCGCGAGGTGGGCATTGCCCAGTCTGCGCTCGAACCAGCGGTCATAGCCGGCGAAACCGCCCCAGTCACCATCGCGCAGTTGGCGATAGTCGTGACGCAGGGCCTCGAAGACGGCTTCCTTGGCGGTGCGCTTGGCCTCCGCGGTGTCGGGCTCGCGATAGAGGGCGTCGAGCCGCTCGCGGCAGCGCTGCAGCAAGGCGAGGAAGCCGGCGCGACGCCGCTGGTAGGCGTCCCAGGTATTGCGCTGCGCAGCAGTGCCGTAACGCGACAGCCAGCGCTCGACGCCGAGTTGCTCGACGGCGGTGGCGAACGATTCGTTGAACGCGGTGTCGCCCTTGATGAACACGACCTGGTGCGACAGCTCGTGGAAGATCAGCCGACCCAGTTCGACCTCGGGGTAGTGGATGAACGTCGACAATAGCGGGTCGTCGAACCAGCCCAGCGTCGAATAGGCGGGCACGCCCAGGACCTGGACGTCGTAGCCGGCCCTGGTCAGTTCCTCGGCCTCGCGGTTGGCTCCGTTCAGGTCGTAGTAGCCGCGATAGCTGACGCAGCCGGCGACCGGAAAGCACCATTGGTGCGGTGCAAGCGAGAACTCCGGCGCCGCCACCACGTTCCAGACGGCGAACGGCCGGTCGAGGCGCGTGAACCGCGTATAGCTGCCGTTGTTGGGCAGGGCCAACTCGTCGGCGGCGAAACGGCGCAGGCCGCGCGCGCTCTCGAGCCGTTTGCGCAGCGCCGCATCGGTAGCCGGATCGGCGATCACCTCGTCGATCGGCCGGGCCTGCTCGAGGATCTCCCAGTGACCGCTGACGGTCTGCCAGTAGTAGCCGAGGTCGGCCACCGTCGATCCGCATCCAGCGAACAGAAGCGCCGGCGCGACCGAAACCAGCCAGCGGCCGAGGTGCGCAGGGGCGAAAGCCGATGACGGGAGGTGCGGCAAGCGGTGGACGGCAACAGGGGCGACGATGCTATCTTAGGCTCATTTGCCCGGGCGCTGCCGAGTCGGCCGTGACTGCGGGCCGCGATCGGCGGCGGATTCGCCGCGGGAGACGACAGATGCAACTGGCCGAAGGCATTCTCGAGCATCAGGCCGAGATCAGGACGATCCGGCGCGACATCCATGCCCATCCGGAGCTGCGCTTCGAGGAACACCGGACCGCGCGTCTCGTCGCCGACCGACTGCGCGTCTGGGGGTTCGAAGTCGCCACCGGCATCGGCGGGACCGGAGTGGTCGGCACCCTGCGCCAGGGCAGTTCGACCCGGTCGATCGGGCTGCGCGCCGACATGGATGCGTTGCCGCTGCAGGAGCACAACGGCTTCGCCCACCGCTCGGTGTTCGACGGGAAAATGCACGCCTGCGGCCATGACGGCCATACGGCGATGCTGCTGGCCGCCGCCCGCCACCTGTCGCAGTCGCCGCGGTTCGACGGCACGGTCCACTTCATCTTCCAGCCCGGCGAGGAAGGCGGAGCCGGCGCCCGCAAGATGATCGAGGACGGGTTGTTCGACCGTTTCCCCTGCGACGAGGTCTACGGGATGCACAACTGGCCCGGCATCGGCACGGGCAAGTTCGGCGTTCGTGCCGGTCCGGCGATGGCCTCGAGCAACGAGTTCACGATCACGATCAACGGCAGGGGCTCGCATGCCGCGCTCCCGCACGACGGCATCGACCCCATCATCGTCGCCAGCCACCTGGTCCAGGCGTTGCAGTCGATCGTGACCCGCAACAAGAAACCGGTGGACACGGCAGTGCTCACCGTCTCGCAGATCAGCGCCGGCAGCGCCGTCAACATCATTCCGGACACGGCGAGCCTGCGCGGAACGGTGCGGACGTTCTCGACCGAGGTGCTCGACCTGATCGAGCGCCGGATGCGCGAATTGTCCGAGCAGCTGCCGCAGGCATTCGGCGCCAGCGGCGAACTCGAGTTCA
>JBEVJQ010000360.1:0-15177 GCA_040510055.1 Burkholderiaceae bacterium
CCGCATTGCCGGCGCTCGGCCAGCAGGGCGTCGGATCGGCCGATACCGAACTGCCGGACGTCGTGGTGTCGGCCTCGCGGCGCGAGCAGCAGACCTTCGACGCACCGGCCGCGATCCAGGCGGTCGGTCGCGACGTCATCGAGGTCGCCGGTCCGCAGGTCAACCTGTCGGAGTCGCTGAACCGCATTCCCGGCGTGACGGCGCTGAACCGCCAGAACTTCGCCCAGGACCTGCAGATCTCGATCCGCGGATTCGGTTCGCGTTCGACGTTCGGCATCCGCGGGGTGCGCCTGTTGGTCGACGGGATCCCGGCGACGATGCCCGACGGCCAGGGCCAGGCATCGACCATCAGCCTGGGGTCGACGGCGCGGATCGAAGTCCTTCGTGGTCCGCTCGCCCAGCTCTATGGCAATGCCGCCGGCGGCGTGATCCAGGCGTTCACCGCCTCGGGCATGGCGCCGCCCAGCGCCGGCGTCGGCTTGACCGCCGGGTCGTACGGGCTGGTGCGGTTCGGCGCGACGGCCAATGGTCGCTGGGAGAACGAGCCGGGCCGCGCCGCCGGCTTCCTCGTCGACTACTCGGACATGCGGATCGATGGCTATCGCGACCACAGCGAGGCTCGGCGCCGGCACTTGAACGCCAAGCTCGATGTCGCGCCGAGCCGCGACACCACGATCACGCTGGTGGCCAACCTGTTCGACCAGCCGCGGTCGCAGGATCCGCTGGGACTGACGCGCGCCCAGGCCGAGGCCAATCCGCGCCAGGTCGCGCCGATCGCGATCACGCAGGACACGCGCAAGGAGGTGTCGCAGAACCAGGCCGGGCTGATCGCCGAACACCGGATCGACGGCAACAGCTCGCTGACGGCGCGAATCTACGGCGGCACCCGCGACGTCGACCAGGCGTTGTCGATCCCGCTGGCGGCGCAGACCCCGGCGACGTCGGCCGGGGGGATCGTCGACCTCGAGCGCCGTTACGGTGGCGTCGGGCTCCAGTACTCGCATCGGATCGACAGCAGGCTCGGCCCGTTCACGATGACCGCCGGGGTCGACCACGACACGATGACCGAGCGGCGCCGCGGCTTCATCAACGACGGCGGCACGCGCGGGGCGCTCAAACGCGACGAGGACGACAAGGTCCGCAACACCGACTTCTACGGCCAGCTCTCGTGGGATCCGAGTCCGTCGTGGACACTGATCGCCGGGGCCCGCTCGAGTCAGGTCCGGTTTTCGACCACCGATTACTTCATCGTCCCCGGTAACCCCGACGACAGCGGTGCGGCGTCGTACAGCGCGGTCAACCCGGTGCTGGGCGCCGTCTGGCACTTCAGCGATCAGGCCAACTTCTATGCCCATGTCGGCCGCGGTTTCGAGACGCCGACCTTCAGCGAACTGGCCTACCGGCCGGCCGGGGCCAGCGGGCTCAACTTCGCCCTCAACGAATCGCGGAGTCGCCAGGCCGAGATCGGCGCCAAGTTCCGGCTGTCGCCGGCGCAGCGCTTCGACGTCGCGCTGTTCGATATCCGGACCGACGACGAGATCGTCGTCGATAGCAATGTCGGCGGTCGGACCACGTTCCGCAACGCCGGTGAGACCTCGCGCCGCGGGCTCGAGGCCAGCTATCGCAACCAGTTGACGCGGGCCTGGAGCACGATCGTGGCCCTGACCCTGATCGATGCCGAATTCCGCGACGCCTTCGGTGGCGGTGCAGGCGCCGTCGCGGCGGGGAACCAGCTGCCAGGGGTCCCCGACCGGCAGCTTTACGCTGAACTGGCGTGGGCGCCGGACCGCCGCCGCGGTCCGTTCGCCGGATTCGAACTGGTCCACAGCGGCCGGATCTACGTCAACGACGTCAACACCGACTCGGCCTCCTCGGCCACGCTCGGCAACCTGCGCGGCGGCTGGCGCTTTCCGCTGGGAACGTGGCAACTGACGACGCTCGCGCGGCTCGACAATGTCACCGGCAAGGAGTACTTCGGGTCGGTGATCGTCAACGACGCCAACCAGCGGTTCTTCGAGCCGGCGCCGACGCGCAGCTGGCTGGTCGGGGCCCAGCTCAGCCATACGTTCCGGTGAACGAGTCCCGCCATTCCTTCGGGTGAACGAATCCAGCCATCGGCCCGGGTGAACGACGGGCCTACCAGTCCAGCAAGCCGGCGCGGGCGGCCAGTTGTGCCAGGGCGAGATCGTTCTCGACGCCGAGCTTCTGCCGCGACAGACTCAGCAGGTTCGACACGGTCTTGCTGCTGATGTTGAGGCGGACGCCGATCTCGTCGATCCGCATCCCCGTCAGCAGCATCTTGCAGACCTCGAATTCGCGCGGCGAGAGCGCGGTGAACGGGCTCGAGGGCCGATCGAGATTGGTCAGCGCCAGCTCCTGGGCCACCGGCCGACAGAGATAGCGCCGGCCGTGCCGGACCTCTTCGACGGCGGCCAGCATCTCCTCCGGCGGGCTGTCCTTGGTCAGGTATCCCAATGCCCCGGCGTCGATCGCCTGCCGGGCCAGCGCCGGCTGCGCCGCCATCGAGAACACCAGCAGCCGCGCTTTGGCATCGAGCGCGACGATCCGGCGGATCACTTCGATGCCGCTCACGCCCGGCAGCATCAGGTCGATGATCGTCAGCTGCGGTCGGTGACGGCGCCAGGCGGCATAGGCAGCGTCGGCATCTGCCGCCTCGGCCACGACTTCGACCCCGCCGTGGAATTCGAGCAGCCGGCGGTAGCCCTCGCGGACCACGGCATGGTCGTCGACCAGCAGAACGGTCAGCTGCGACGAGCTGGCGATCACGTCGTTTGCCCGGGCCGTTCGAGCGGTAGCGCCACGGTCACCCGCCAGCCGCCACCGGCGACAGCGCCGGCTTCGACCTGGCCGCCGAGCGCGAGCGCTCGTTCACGGATGCCCAGCACGCCGAAGCCGCTGGCCGCGAAGCCCTGGTCGCGGGCGTTGCCGTCGTTCCAGACTTCGAGTTGCAGCCGCTCGTCCGGTGCGGCGACGGTCAGGCCGATCACGACGCGCGAACAGTCCGAGTGCTTCAGGGCGTTGCTGAGGCACTCCTGGACGATCCGGAAGACGCTCGATTCGACCGTGGCCGCGAGCCGCGGCAAAGCCGGGTGGACGTCGAGTTCGATGGCGAGCGGACGGACGGCCGCGGCTCGCTGCTGTCGCACCAGTTCGCCGAGCGCGGCGGCGAGCGCCAAGCCCTGCAGTTCCGGTGGATGCAGCGACTCGAGCAGGTGGCGGACCTTGACCACCGTGGCGTCGAGGTGACGGCGGACGACGGCGAGCGTCGGCAGGAAACGCTGGAGCGCCGAATCGCAGCGGGCGGCCGATTCGAGGATCGACAGGTGCGGGCGAACGGCGACCAGGTACGGCGTCAGTTCGTCGTGCAGGTCGTGCGCGATCATCCGCCGGGTCCGCTCTTCCATCGACAGCAGCTTGTCGAGCAGTTGCTGCCGTTCGCGGACCGCGCCCTCGAGGCCGCTGGCCATCCGGTTGAACGATTCGTTGACGGCCGCCAGCTCGCCGCCGCGCATCGGCGCCAGTCGCGTCGCGAGTCGGCCTTCCTCGAGTGCCAGCAGCGCACCATGTATCCGCTCGAGCGGCCGCAACGCGTGGCTCACGGCCCAGAACACCAGCAGGCCGAGCACGATGGCGAACCCCACGATCAGCGCCATGTCGCGTTGCAGTTCGCGCCATTTCTCGGCGACCTCGTCGCGCGCATCGGGGACGACGAGAAAGTGTCCGGCCGGCCGACCGGCGACCTGCAAATCCTTGCGCAAGGTCTCGGGCCAGGCGCCGGCGCCGAGCAGGGGAACGCGTCGCGAAAGTTCCAGCGCCTCCCCGGGCCGCGAAGCGGCGACGAAGCGGCCGTCGGCGTCGTAGTACTCGACGCGGACGTGACGCAGGCCGCCAAGCCGCTCGAGGACCGGCAGTTCGGTCGTCGACGGCGCCTCGGTCGGCAACAGGTCGTAGGCGAGGTGCAGGTTCGAGTCGGCTTCGACGCCGGCGTCGGCGGCGGCGCCGAGGTAGCGGCCGATGCTGGCGATGGCGATCAGCAGGCTCATCAGGCCGGCGACCAGCAACGTCAGGCGGATTCTGAGGCTCATGCTGCGGGCTCGTCGATCGCCGGCGCGCGGTCAATGGCGGGATCCCATCCGCTTCCGTTGGCCGGGAACCGTTCCCGGCAAATGGTGGGAATGCGACCCTCGCGAGCGCCCGCGACGCTGCCCTAATATCGGCCGCGATGGTAGCACCGCACTTTCTCGCGGCCGTCGATGGCGCTTGCACGCGGACCACGACAGGCGAACCGAGCGACGCGCAGGGCAACGAAGCGGAGAACGAATGGGCAAGTCACGGAAGTGCGCCGGTCCCGCGTGGCCGACGGCATGGGTTGCCCGCGTCGTGGCGCTGGCGTCGACGACCATCGTCGCGCTGACCTTCGATCCGGGAAACAGTCAGGCGCAGGCCGGCCCGACCGAACTCGGCACCGTCGACGTCATCGACACCGCGCCGCTGCCCGGGACCGTCACGCCGCGCGATGCCGTTCCGACTCACATCCAGACCGGGACGGCCCGGCAGATCGCCGACGAGCGCGCAGCGACGATCGGCGAGTTCATCAACAATCGCTTCGGCGGGGTCTACATCAACGAGGCCCAGTCCAATCGTTATCAGCCCGACGTCCTCTATCGCGGCTTCGTCGCGTCGCCGCTGCTCGGCAATCCGATCGGCCTGTCGGTGTTCATCGATGGCGTCCGGGTCAACGAGTCGTTCGGCGACGCCGTGCTCTGGGACCTGATTCCGCAAGCGGCGATCGAGTCGGTCAACCTGATACCGGGATCGAATCCGGTCTATGGGCTCAACACCCTGGGCGGTGCGCTCACGTTGCGGACCAAGTCCGGCCGGACGTCGCCCGGCGTGACCGCGACCGCCGGCTTCGGCTCGTTCGGGCGCCGCGACCTCGAGGCGAGCTACGGCCATGTCGACGGCGCCTTCGACGCCTTCCTCAGCGTCGAACGTCAGAAGGACGACGGCTGGCGCGACCATTCGCCGTCGGACGTGCGTCGGGTGTTCGGCAAACTCGGCTGGTCGTCGGGGCGAACCGACCTGTCGCTGTCATTGACACATGCCGACAACGAGCTGACCGGCAATGGTCTGGTGCCCGAATCGCTGTACCGGCAGCGGCGCGAGGCCGTCTATACCTACCCCGACCTGACCGAGCCGCGGCTTTCGTTCATCACGCTCGCCGGCAGCCACCAACTCGACGCCGGTTGGACGCTCAGCAGCAACGTCTACTACCGGCGGCTGAAGATCCGCACGGCCAATGGCGATGCCGAGTTCGACGACGAGGGCACGCTGGACCTGGCTGACGACAGCTACTCAGCCGAGTTCCGCGGGACCCAGTCGACGCAGACGACCACCGGTGTCGGCGTCCAGTTGTCCCGCGACGGGATGTGGGCGGGTCGGCGCAACCGCTTCGCCGTCGGCCTCGGCATCGACCACGGGAAAACGCGCTTCCAGCAGTCGGAGCAGGAGGGGGTGTTCACCTCCGATCGCGGTGTCGAACCCGCCGGCGATCCCGAACTCGGGACCGATGTCATCGGCCGCAACCGCTACCAGAGCCTCTACCTCACCGACGTCGTCTCGGTCACCGACCGGCTCGACGTCACGATCTCGGCGCGTTACATGATCGCGCGCGTCTCGATCGACGACCAGACCGGCGCGGAGGAGGAACTCAACGGCTCGCACCGCTTCCAGCGCCTTGCGCCGGCGCTCGGCGCGACCTACCGGCTACGGCCGCGGCTCACGATCTACGGTGGCTACAACGAGGGCTTCCGCGTGCCGACCGCGGTCGAACTGACCTGCGCCGACCCGACGGCGCCTTGCTCGCTGCCGGTGGCCTTCGTCGCCGACCCGCCATTGAAGGCCGTGGTGGTACGGACCTTCGAGGCCGGCGCGCGCGGCCGCGCGTTCGACCTTGTGCGCTGGAACGCCGGGCTGTTCCGCAGCGACCTCAGGGACGACATCCTGTTCACCTCGACCGGCGCCGGTCAGGGCTTCTTCTCGAATGTGCCGCGGACCCGGCGCGAGGGCATAGAACTGGGGGTCGCCAGCGACCGCCGGGGCCGGTTCGACTGGTTCGCCAACTACAGCTACACGCGCGCCACCTATCGGACCGAGGTCGAACTGTTCAACGGCGTCGCCACGCCGTCCGATCCCTCGACACCGGCGACGACGACGGCACGGTCCGGCAACCGGCTGCCGGGCATCCCGAGCCACCTGATGAAGGCGGGCGGGCGCTGGAACATCGACGACCGGTTCTCGGTCGGGAGCACCGTCAACGTGGTCGGTGACCAGGTCTTCCGCGGCGACGAGAGCAACTCCCAGCCACGGCTAGGCGGCTACACGGTCTTCAACCTCCAGGCCGATTACCGCTTCCTGCCGAGCTGGCGCCTGTTCGGACGCGTCAACAACGTCTTCGACAAGCGCTACGCAAGCTTGGGCGCCTACAACCGCGTGGCCTTCAACGCCGACAGCGAGCCGCTCGAAGGCGTCGGCCCAGGGCCCGTCAGCCGGTTCGTCTCGCCGGGCATGCCGCGGTCGTTCTGGCTCGGGATCGAATACCGGCCAGGGGGGCGGGACTAGGTTGGCGGAGCGGCAGCGTTGCGCGTCATGCCTGCCGGGGCTGCGAGCGATTGCCTACTGGTTGGATCCAGTCTGAAGCTGCACGATCCGCGCCGTCACATTCTCGCCGTCGATGGTGAGGTCGGCCACGGCGATCGGCAGAGTGAAGCGTCGCGGCCCGGCGCTGCCGGGATTCACGTAGAGCACGCCGTCACGTTGCTCGACCAGCGGCTTGTGCGAGTGACCGGACACGACGACGCGGACGCCGGCGGCTGCAGGATCGATGTCGAGCAGCGCCAGATCGTGGAGCGCGTAGAAAAGTACCTCTCCCAGCTGGAACAGTTCGGTTTCCGCCACCGCTTCGGCCCAACGGCCACGGTCGTTGTTGCCGCGAACAGCCGTTACCGGCGCGATGTCAGACAACCGGTCGAGTATCGCCGCGTCTCCGATGTCGCCGCCGTGGACGATGTGATCGCAGCCGTGCAGAAACTCGATCGCCTCCGGACGCAGGAGGCCGTGCGTATCGGAGATGACGCCGACGCGGGTGGTCGAAGCGGGCGAGGCCATGGGTCGATTATCCGCCATCGCGGCATGCCGGCTTCGAGACTCAGGAGGGTACGAGGATCACCAGTTCGCCGTATTGGCTCAGTACGGGATCAGCCGTCACCAATCGCAGCGGTTCGGCCAGAGCCTGGGCGACCAGGATCCGGTCGAAAGGATCCGCGTGGTGAGGTGGGAGGGCTGCCACGCCGACAGCATGGGAGGAACGAATCGGCAGTTCCGCGAACCCGCTCGCCTCGATGGCTGCCGCCAGTTCGACGGGGTCTCCCACCACCTTGCCGAGGCTGGTCTTGATCGCGATCTCCCAGATGGAGGCAGCAGATACGAAAATCTCGTCGGCGGATTCGAAGCAGCCTTCGCGCGGCGGGCTTCAACCTCCTGGAACTCGTCACGGACCAGAGAAACAGGTGGGTGTCCAGGAGCAGCTTCACCGGCGGCCTTCGAACTGGGCGAGCAACTCGTCCGGCAGCGGTGCATCGAAGTCTGGTCCGATCGTGACCCGTCCCTTGAGGAGCCCGAATTGGATCTTTCCACGAGGCTCGGCCAACCGGGTGATGCGGACCAGCGGCTTGCCGTTCCGCATGAGCACGACGTCTTCGCCGGACGCGGCCTTGTCGACCAACTGCGAAAGGCGTGTCTTGGCCTCGTAGATGTTGACGGATTCCACGACTGACTTCATCCCATAACCTGACCAAGTCTAGTCTGGTTCAGCCTGAAGAGCACGCTTGCCCAGTCAGACCGGTGCGTACTGCATATAGCCGAAAGTGTGGCTCTTGCCTGCCACGCGCCAGCGACGATCGGCGCGGCCGTTCAGCGTCCGCGGCGTGCCGTGTACTCGGAGAAGATCCCCAACTCGACGTGACGGCGGACGTCGCCAAAGCCGGCGGCGCGCAACTGGTCGACGACGGTCGCCGGTGCGACGCAGGCCTCGATCGTGTCCCAGTAGTAGCGCCAGATCGTCGGCGTCCGTTCGCTGCTCGCCGACATCCGCGCGAGGCTCGGGACCACGGCACGGAGGTAGCACTTGAGCAGCGCCGCGCCGATCCGGCCGCTGGGCTTGGTCAATTCGAGGACGACGAGCCGACCCCCGGGCGCGAGGATCCGGTGGAACTCACTGAAGGCAGCAGGCAATGAACCGACGTGGCGCAACGCGAAGCCCATGCTGACGAAATCGGCGCAGCCATCGCCGAGTGGGATCGCCTCGGCCACACCTTCGATCAGCCCAACCCCGCCGGGCAGGTGGGAGCAGGCCATCATTCCGGCGCTCGGGTCGACGCCGATGACGCACGTCGGATCGCCGACGATGGTGACCGCTTCGCGGGCCACCAGCCCCGTCCCGACGCCGACGTCGACGACACGCATTCCCGGCGCCAGTCCCGCGCGGCGCAGTGCCTGACGGCGATACCACGGGCCGCTGCCGAAGCCGATCAGCTTTTCGATCCGGTCGTAGTCGGCCGCGGTCTCGTCAAAGATCCGGTCGAGAAATGCTCGCCGTCCGTGCTCGTCGGCGTAATAGCCGCCGAGCACGGGATGGGGCCGGACACCGGCTGCCGCCGGGACGCGCGCCGCCCGTTCACTGGACTGGGGCGGCGACGGGTGCTCGGTCATCGAGCAGCCCGTCGCTGCCGCCGGCGGAGCGTGGTGACGCGCCTTGCGGAACGATCCACGGGCGAGGCGATCTTTTCTCGGCGAATGGCGGTGCTCCTGGCGGCGACGCCGTCGGCGTCCGGCCCAGACTATACGCTGCCGTGCGGTGGCTCCGAGGACGCTGGGTCCGTTCATGCCCGAGCGGCGCGGCATTCAACCCGGTCCGGGCCCGCACGAATGCCCGCTCAGCGCCGGCACGAACGCCCGGGCACTCGGCGCGAAGTTGTCGGCTATCTTGTTGCATCCGCGCCCGCCGGGCGCCGAAGGAATCATGCCGATGACCGGATTCGAACCAGCGACACCGGAGGCCGTCGAGCGCCGTGTGCGCCTCGGCGCGCGCGCGATCGGTCGCCATGGGCTTGCCCACGCCTATGGTCATTGCAGCCAACGGCTCGACGCCGGGTCGTTCCTCGTCTGCGCACCGCGGCCGATGGGGCTGATCGCTCCGGACGAGGGCGGCACCGTGGTGCCGATCCGGGGCGCGCTGCCGCCCGGCGTCCTCGGCGAGGTCCGGATCCATCAGCAGATCTACGCCCTGCGCCCGGAGGTGCATGGCGTGGTCCGCTCGATGCCACCGGCCACGATGGCGCTCGGCACCGCGCGCCGGACGCCGCGACCGCGCCACGGGATGGGCAGCTACTTCGGCGCCGGGATCGCGCTCTGGGACGACCCGCAATTGCTGCGCGACGACGCCGCGGCGCGGGCGTTGGCCGAGACGCTCGGCGAGCGGCGGGCGTAGGTGATGCGTGGCAACGGCGCCGTGGTCGTCGGTGACTCGCTCGAGGCGGCCGTGGTCCTGACCTGGTACCTGGAGGATGCTGCCCGGCTCGAACTGGCCGTCCTCGGCGCCGGCCTGGCGGAGGCGTCGGTGGTCCTCGACGCGGCGGCCTGCGCCCGACGGGCGACTACCGATGGCCGGATCTTCGAGCGGATGTGGGACTACCTCGTCGCCGGTGACCCGGAGCTCTCCGGACCCTGATCCGGCCCGGTTTCGGCGGCGGGCAGGGCCCGGACTCCATGGCGGCCCCCGCTGCAGCGCGAGTGACAGGGTGTCTAGCCCTTGCTGAACAGCGCGTCGTAGCGCCGCTGCATCTCGTCGGGCTCGAGGGCTTCGATCTGGTGGCCGATCAGCCAGTAGTGCCCGAACGGATCGATCAGCCGGCACGAGCGTTCGCCGTAGAACTGGTCGGTCGGCGCCATGTCGACCTTCGCGCCAGCCGCGACCGCCGCCGCCGCGCAGGCGTCGCAGTCGTCGACGTGCAGGTGGATCGTCGCGCCGATGGTGCCGGCCGTGCCCGGGGCATGCAGCGCGAGCTCGGGATAGGCTTCGCTCAGCATCAGCACCACCGGCCCGAGCTGCAGTTCGGCGTGACCGATGCGACCCGTCGGTTCGGTCAGGCGAAAGCGCTCGGTCGCACCGAATGCGCGCTGGTAGAAGTCGATTGCACGCGACGCATCGGTCACGCGCAGGTACGGAAAGACTTCGTGAATCTTCATCGGTGCCTCCGGAGCGGAACAGGACGCCAGCTTGCCGGCAATCGACGGCGCCGTCTTGAACGATTTTTCAACGCCAGGCAACGTGGCGGTCGAAGGTCGAAGCGGCGCGATACTGCGTCGGCGTCATGCCGGCAAGGCGTGCGAACGTCCGTGTCAGGTGTGCCTGGTCGGCATATCCGGCGGCGGCGGCCACGTCGGCCCATGGCCGACGATCGTCGCGTCCACGCAGTGCCGCCTGGAACCGCATCAGCGACGCATGGCGCTTCGGCGCCAGCCCGCAGGCTGCCCGGTAGCGGGCGATGAAGGTGGCGGGCGCGCAACCGCTCGCCCGCTGTACGGCGCCGGCTCTTGCACCGGCCGCCAGCTCGAGCGCCGCGTGCTGGATCAGCGGGTCGGCCGACGCGGCCGCGCGCAGGCGGTGCGACAACAGGGCCTCGAGGCAGTCGAGCCGCCGTTGCGGACGGTCGATCGCGGCGGCCTCGTCGATCCGTTCGCGGAGTTCGTCACCAAAGCCCGGCAACAAGTCGTCGAGTGCCAGGGCCGCCGTTCCGAGCGCGTCGATCGGGCCCGGCAGCAGGCCGACCAGACCCGTCAGGCGGAACTGGGCCGCGACCACGATCGACGGCCCTGAAGTGTCGCGCAGCGTCGCCCGGTCGGTCACCGGTTGCAACAGCCCGCCGGAAAGCCATCGACCGATGCGGTCGTCCGGACCGTCGAAGCGACGGATCGCGTGGCCGAGAATCGGGACGATCAGGTGTGCATGCGGGGTGGGCAGATTCCATTCACGCGGGTGGGGGAGGGCAGCGGCGCGCGTGGCCGTCCACAACAGCGAGACGAAGCGGTCGAGCGGCGCGCGCGGCCGCCGCCGGGCGGCGCCGACGACGACCAATTCGCGCGGCTCGTCGCGCGGCGACCGCTCGGATTCTGTCTGGGTCGTGTCCGCTCTCACGATTACCTGGCATCAAGACGGGCCGCGACAGGGCCTACGCAAGTCTCAATAGGTCTCGAGGTGCAATCGCCCATCCCTCTTCATCGCCGCGCCGATCACGTCCCAGTCCTGCTTGTGCTGGGTGGCGATCTCGCGCAGCGCGAGCACGACACCATCCTCCATGCTCTTCAGACCACAGACGTAGAAGCAGGCGTTCGGGTCGGCCAGCAGCGGCCCGAGGTCGGCGGCGCGTTCGCGCATCACGTCCTGGACGTAGCGTTTGCGCTGGGCGGGGATACGGCTGAAGGCGAAGTTGATGTCGATGAAGTCCTTCGGCAGGCTCTGCAGCGGGCCGAAATACGGTAGTTCTTCCTTGGTCCGTGCGCCGAAGAACAGCAGCAATTTCCCGCTCTCGAACTTGCCGGACTTGCGCAGCCGCCGGCGCCATTCGGTCATCGCCCGCATCGGCGCGCTGCCGGTACCCGTGCAGATCATCACGACGTGGCTGCGCGGATGGTTCGGCATCAGGAATGAACTGCCGAACGGGCCGGTGACCTGGACCTTGTCACCGACCTTGAGGTCGCACATGTAGTTGCTGGCCACTCCGCGTACCGGATTGCCCTCGTGATCCTCGAGCACGCGCTTGATGGTCAGCGAGATGTTGTTGTAGCCCGGGCGCTCGCCGTTGCGCGGGCTGGCCACCGAGTACTGGCGCGGATGATGCGGTCGTCCGTTGTCGCCGACGCCGGGCGGGATGATGCCGATCGACTGGCCTTCGAGGACGGGAAACGGTATGCCGCTGAAGTCGAGGACGATGTGGTGGGTGTCGTAGTCCTTGCCGACCTCGGTGACGCGAAAGTTTCCGGTGACGGTGGCGGTGATGTACGCCTCGGACGCACGCGGACCGTACAGATTGGTGTAGGGATGGGCGGCCGACCACGGCGGCACCGTCGAGCCGTAGCGGGTGGCGACGAAGGTCGGCTCGGTCCCGGCCGCGTCGGCCGCCGTCGACCCGTCGCCGACCTCGGCGGCCGCCTCGACCTCGGCGAGCGCCTCCGGCGAAACCCCCTCGGCCGCCATCTCGGCCTCGGTCAGCTCGGGCGGCAGTTCGTCCCAGGTGAACTGCTCGTCGATACCGTAGGCCCGCGCCAGCGGCATCGTGCGCCAGTTGTCGATCGACCCGGTGGGGCAGGGCGAGATGCAATCCATGCAGAGGTTGCACTTGGCCGGGTCGACGACGTAGTTGCGCGAATCGTGGGTGATCGCGTCGACCGGACAAGTCGCTTCGCAGGTATTGCAGCGGATGCAGATCTCGGGATCGATCAGGTGCTGCTTGAGAACGGCGCCTTCTGACGGGGCGTTCATCGCTGTTCCTCCAGGACGCGCCTCAGTTGAAGCGAACGTACTCGAAATCGGCCGGCTGTCGATTGATTCCCACCGCCGGCGGCGCGATCCAGTTGGCGAACCTGCCCGGATCGGTGACCCGGCCCATCAGGCCGGCGACGAAGGCGCGATCCTCGGCCGTCGGCAGCCACTTGCCGTCGTTGGCCGCCCACTCGGCCTCGGGGATGATCTGGCCCTCGGGCGAGACCCTGATCCCGGACAGGGAGCCGATGTTGCGATGGAACGCCTTGTGCGGGACCTGGAGGCGGAACGGGATCCCGGCCTTCTCGATCACCCTGTTCCAGCGGTCGACACCGGCGCGGCTGTCCTTGATGTAGTCGTCGCGCAGTACTTCGTTGAGCGCGTTGAGCATCGGCACTTCCTTCTCGACCAGCTTGCCGTCGACGACGTTGAGCACCTTGTAGCTCTGGCCGCGAAGCCGATGGTCGTCGTCGCGCTTGCCCTCGTCGTAGCGGCCCTTGAGACCGGTGCTGTAGAAGGTCGCGGCGTTGCTCGATTCGTCGGCACCGAACAGGTCGATCGTCACCGAATAGTGGAAGTTGAGATAGCGCTGCAATGTCGGCAGGTCGATGACGCCGGCCGCCCGCAGCCTGGCCGGATCGTCGGTTTTCAGTTCGTTCATCACCTGGCAGGTTCGCTGGATGACCCGCGAGACGCCGGACTCGCCGACGAACATGTGGTGTGCCTCTTCGGTCAGCATGAACTTCGTCGTCCGGGCCAGCGGATCGAAGCTGCTCTCGGCGAGCGCCGCCAACTGGAACTTGCCGTCACGATCGGTGAAGTAGGTGAACATGAAGAACGCCAGCCAGTCGGGCGTCTTCTCATTGAACGCCTGCAGGATCCGCGGGTTGTCCTCCTGGCCGCTGCGGCGCTCGAGCAGCGCTTCGCCTTCCTCGCGCCCGTCGCGACCGAAGTACTTGTGCAGCAGGTAGACCATCGCCCACAGGTGCCGCCCCTCCTCGACGTTGACCTGGAACAGGTTCCTCAGGTCGTACTGGCTGGGAGCCGTCAATCCCAGATGGCGCTGCTGCTCGACCGATGCCGGCTCGGTATCGCCCTGGGTGACGATGATCCGGCGCAAGTTGGCGCGGTACTCGCCGGGTATCTCGTTCCAGGCCGACTCACCGAGGTGATCGCCGAAGTGGATCTTGCGGTCGGCGCTACCGGGATTGAGGAACACGCCCCAGCGATAGTCGGGCATCTTCACGTAGCCGAACTGGGCCCAGCCCTTCGGATCGACGCTGACCGCGGTGCGCAAGTAGACGTCGTGGTTCGACGAGCCCTCGGGCCCCATGTCGTCCCACCAGGAAAGGAAGTTCGGCTGCCACTGTTCGAGCGCCCGCTTGAGCGCCCGGTCATCGCCGAGGTTGACGTTGTTCGGAATACGCTCGTTGTAGTCGATGCTGCTCATTGATTTCTGCTCCTCGATGGGTGCGCTGCAGATCTGTCGATGATCGATGATTCGAGACTGTTCGACCCAATTGGCCACGGCCCAGTTGTCGGGTTAGCTTTTCGTGCTGGCCGTTGAAATCGACCCGAGTTGGACGGATGAATGCGCATGAAATCGACGCGAGTTGGAAGGGTGAACGGCCGGTGAACCGACGCGAGTTGGAAGGGGCGAATGGGGCGAAGCGAGCGACCCGAGGTCGCCGCGAGGACCGCAGCCGTGCCCGGGCACGGCGAGGACCGCAGCGGCGAGATCGGGCCGCGCAGCCGCCCCATTCGTCCCTTCCGCGAGATCGGCTCGCGCAGCCGCCCCATTCGCCCCTTCCCTAGACGCGGTTCCAGTCGAAGGCGGGCTTGTCGCCCTTGCCGTAGACCTTCAGTGCCCCTTTGTCGCCGACGGCATTGGGACGCTGGAAAATCCAGTTCTGCCACGCCGTCAGTCGTCCGAACACCCGCGTGAACATGTTCTCGGGTCCGTTGAAGCGCAGGTTGGCTTCGAGTCCGGTCAGTGCGTCGGGCGACATCGCCGAGCGCTCCTCGATCGCGATCCGGACCTCATCGTCCCAGTCGAGGTCGTCGGGCGCACTGGTGACGAGCCCCAGTTCGAGCGCCGCCGCGCCATCGAGCAGTTCCCCGGCCCGGGCACTGACGGCCTCCAGCGCCGGTTTCTCGCTGTAGAACCGACGGGCGAGGCGGCTTTCGCCGGTCACCATCGGGTACGAGCCGACATTGGCGCCGCCAACGGCAATCGTTGGCGATCGTTTCGGATCGTCCGGCAACTGCAATTGATAGATCCGATCGCAGGCGAGCGCCGGTTCGAGCAGCGTGCCGGCAAAGCACGATCCGGGTTCGACCAGCGCGAACAGGCTGCGCGACGAGACATCGAGCCGGCTGAACGTCCGCCGCAGCATCCCCACGGTCTCGCGAACGAACCAGTGGTCCTTGTGCTGCTCGAGGATCTTGTCTAGCGCGAGCACGGCCTGCGGGTCACCTTCGCTCTTGATCAGCCAGGTTCCGATGTCCAGTTCGTTGGTTCGCATCGACAGGATCGCATCGTCGAGTTCACGCGCCAG
>JBEVJQ010000361.1:0-7214 GCA_040510055.1 Burkholderiaceae bacterium
CGCCTTCGAGGTCGAGGCAGACGATATGCACGTGAACTCCTGAAGAAGACCGCGGCACGGAGACGGATCGCCTTCTGTGCAGCGGAATGCAGCGATATGCAGCACTGGCAACCCCAAGCATCGCTTTTCCCGGCGACCGACGCAAGCGGACCCGAAATCAGTGCGGGGGCTTGCGGGGCGCGCCGGCGGAAGTCACTTGCAGCGGCCAGCCGGCCCGCGGAAGTCGCTTGCGACGGCAAGCCGGCCCACGCGGAAGTCACTCGCGGCGCCAAGCCGGGCCCGCGGAGGGCAATTGCCGCTGCAAGCGGCCCGACCGCCCAGCGGGCCGGGCGCCTGTTCAGTCCGCGAGCACGCCGACCAGCCAGAGGCTGAGGACGGGAAACGCGACCAGCAACGCCGTGCGGATCGCGTCGGACACCAGGAATGGCACGACGCCCTTGTAGCTCTCGCTCATCGGGACGTCGCGCGCCAGCCCGTTGATGACGTAGACGTTCAGGCCCACCGGAGGCGCGATCAGCCCGATCTCGACCACCATCAGCACCAGGATGCCGAACCAGATCAGCTTGCTGCTCGGGTCGAGGCCATAGAGGTCGAGTCCGATGATCGTCGGCAGGAAGATCGGCAGGGTCAGCAGGATCATCGACAGCTCGTCCATCACGCAGCCGAGAATGACGTAGAAGATCAGGATCGCGACCACGACCCCGAGCGGCGGCAGGCCCGAGTTGTTGATGACGGCGGCCAGCGCCGACGGGAACTGCGAGAACGCCAGCGTCGCGTTGAGGACGTCGGCGCCGAGGAAGATCAGGAAGATCATCCCGGAAGTGACGGCGGTTTCGAAGAAGCAGGTGCGCACCTTGCGCAGCGACAGCTCGCCGCGGAGCAGCCCGGCAAGGAAGGTCGTGGCTGCGCCGATCGCCGCGGCCTCGGTCGGGGTGAACCAGCCACCATAGATGCCGCCGAAGACGATGACGAAGATCAACGCGATCGGCCAGACGTCCTTCAGCGCCGACAGCAGTTCGGCCGCGCTGTGCTTCGGGCTCGCAGGACCATGCGAGGGGAACAGCCGGACATAGGCAGCGATGGCGACGCAGTAGCCGACGGTTGCAATGAGGCCCGGCACGATTGCCGCGGCGAACAGCTTGGCGATGTTCTGCTCGGCGAGGATCGCATAGATCACCAGCACCACCGACGGCGGGATCATGATGCCCAGGGTGCCGCCGGCGGCCAGCGTCGCCGTGGCCAGGCGCCCCGAGTAGTTGAGCCGGCGCATCTCAGGCAGCGCCACTTTGGCCATGGTCGCGGCGGTGGCAATCGACGACCCGCAGACCGAGCCGAACGCGGCGCAGGCGATGATCGCCGCCATCGCCATCCCGCCGCGCAGGTGGCCGACCATGGCATTGGCGGCGAGAAACAGGCTCCGCGACAACCCGCCCTGCATCGCGAAGGCGCCCATCAGCAGGAACAGCGGGATCACGGTGAGATCGTAGTTCGCGAGCCTTGCATAGGCGAGACTCTTCAGGAACGCGAGCAGCGGAGACCAACCGTTGAATACCAGGTAGCCGACGAGACCCGGGATCATCATCGACATTGCGATCGGCACGCGCACTGCCATCAGGCCGAGCATCGCGGCGAACAGCAGCATCGCCGAGGTCATGTTGCTCACTGCGCCCCCGGAGCCCCGATCGCCCTTTGCGCCTCGATTGCCGTCGGCCGCCCGTTCATCTGTCGGCGAGCCCCCTCGGGCTCACATCGCGTCGACCGGCACCGGATCGGGATAGCCCTTGACGCGGCGCACACCGAGCCAGAACGCGGCCCATGCGGCCACTGCCAACGACGGAACCATCAGGCCATAGCCGACCCAGAGGGGCAGGCCCATGATCATCGTCGTTTCCAGGTTGGCATAGGCCTCGATGGCTCCGACGAGCGTGCGCCAGGCGAGCAGCGCCATCACCAGTCCGATCAGGACGCTGCCGAGGGCATCGAGCCGGTGGCGCGTGGCATCCGTTGCCCGGCTGGTGAAGAAGTCGACGATGATGTGACCGTTGCGCAGCTGGCAGAGCGGCAGGAAGGCGGCGATCGAGATCGCACAGCCCATCTGGACCAGTTCGAGGTCGCCCTGGATCGGTCTGCCGACGAGGTTGCGCATCACCACGCTGTAGACCGACATCAGCGTGATCGCAGTCATCATCATTCCACCGGCCCAGGCGAGCAGCCGCGCCAGTCGCTCGAGCCAGCGGCCGGCCCAGGTGTCGGTGGCGCCGGGGGCCGGCCGGTGCTCGGCGAGCGCCGGGCCGGTTCCGATCATTGCTTGGTGTACTTGTCGATCAACGAGCGGGCGCCGTCGAGCAACTGCCGGCCGTTGAATTTCTTGCCGTCCATCTCCTTGACCCATTCCTCGTCGACCTTGATCGAAGCCTGCTTGAAGGCGTCGTAGTCGCTCTGCGTGAGGCGCGTCACCGAGCTGTCCTGAACCGTCTTGCGGCCCTTCACGTCATTGGCCTGCTGCGTCTTGCCGAGCCAACCCGAAGTCTCGAGCCCGGAGTTGGCGTCGATCACCTTCTTCAGGTCGGGCGGCAGCGACTCGTACTTGGCCTTGTTCATCGCCAGCACGAAGGTCGTGGTGTAGAGGGCCGGCAACGTCGGGTCGAACTCCGAATGGAACTTCGCCAGCTCGTTGACCTTGACCGACGGCACGACTTCCCAAGGGATCACCGCGCCGTCGATGACACCCTTGCTCATCGCGTCCGGAATCTGCGGCAATGGCAGGCCGACCGGCGTCGCACCCAGGACGCCCAGCATCTTCGTGATCTGCCGCGTCGGTCCGCGGATCTTCATCCCCTTGAGGTCGCTGATCGACTTGATCGGCTTGTCGCGCAGGTGGAACAGCCCAGGACCATGGACGTGGAGCGCGACCAGGTGGACGTCCTTGAACTCGTCCTTGGCTGTCGTCTGGACGTATTCCCAGTACGCCTTCGATGTTGCCTCGGCGTTGGTCATGATGAACGGCAACTCGAAAACCTCGATCCGCGGAAACCGGCCCGGGGAATTGCCGGGAAGGGTCCAGACGACGTCGACGACACCATCCTTGGCCTGGTCGAAGAGCTGGGTCGGCGTGCCGCCGGCCTGCATCGCCGGATAGCGCTCGAACTTGATCCGACCGCCCGACTCCTTCTCGACCTTCTCCATCCACGGCACGTGCATGTCGAGCCAGACGGCTGACTGCGGCGCCATGAAGGTGTGGAACTTGAGCGTCACGGCCTGCGCCAGCGCGCCACCGGCCGCGCCCAAGGCCAACGTCGCGGCGACGACACCGTGGGTCACCAAGCGGTGCAGCTTCATCGGCTATCTTCCTTCGCTCTTTTCGCACGACCGGGAACCGCGTGCGGCGCCCCGGACGATGGACGCTCGTAAGAGTACATCCCGGCGCTGTCGAGTGCCCTGCTGCCGGTACCTGTACCGGACTAGCGATGACGGGGCGTCGCCGTCGACAACGAAACATCCGTCGTTCGTTGCGTGGTCAGCCAAACCGACGGATGGGCGACGACAAGCACCACGCGCGGGCATCGCGCCTCCGGGTCTTCGCTACCATCTGCGGCGCTGAACCAACCGCTGCGGCGGGACGCCACCGGAAGCCCAGCGATGATCGCCGACCTGCTGTTCGCCCGCGTGCCGGTCCCGCTGCCGATCGTGATCGTCGGTGTGCTGGCCATCGTCGTGCTGGCCTTGGTCCTGTACAGCATCAAGCGCCATCGCGATCCCAAGCCGCCGGTCACGGTCGACGAGCCGATCGAGATCCTGCTGCCGTCGGTCGCCGGCCTGACGCATGCGCAGCTGATCGGCGGCAACGGCATCGAGATCCTGGAGAATGGCGCCTTTTTCGACACCCTGTTCGAGGAGATCGCTCGGGCCCGCTCGTCGATCCATTTCGAGACGTTCCTCTGGAAGGCCGGCACGCTCGGCACGCGACTGAGCGAGGCATTGGCCGCCCGCGCCCGCGACGGGTTGCAGGTGCGCGTGCTCGTCGACAGCAACGGCGGCCGGGAGATGGGCGAAGCAGCGGCCCGGACGATGCGCGACGCCGGGTGCCAGTTCGTCCTGTTCCATCGCCAGACCATGCGCAACCTCGGCAAGCTGAACCGGCGCGACCACCGCAAGCTGACGGTCTGCGACGGCGAGGTCGCCCTGGTCGGCGGTCATTGCATCGTCGACAGCTGGCTTGGGAACGCGCAGTCGCGTGACCACGTGCGCGACGTCGGCATCCGGCTGCACGGGCCGGCGGTAGCGGCCGTGCAGGCGACGTTCGGCGAGAACTGGGTCGATGCCACCGGCGAACTGTTCGTCGGCGAAACCGTTTTTCCACCCCTCGAGCGCGCCGGCGAGGTCGCGGTCCACGTGGCCGGCATCAAGCCCGAGGGCGCACCACCGGCGGTCAAGATCCTGCACTTGATGATGCTGCGGCTGGCGGGCAAGCGGCTGTGGATCCAGAACCCGTACTTTCTGCCCGACCCCCAGGCGATCGACCTGATGTGCGATGCCGTGCGCCGCGGCGTCGACGTCCGCGTGATGGTGCCTTCGGTCGAGGCCTCGGACTTCCCCGTGGTCCAGCACGCGGCACACCACAACTTCGAGGCGCTGCTGGCCGGCGGCGTCCGGATTTTCGAGTTCTCGCGCTGCCTGCTGCACCAGAAGGTGCTGGTCGTCGACAGCGTCTGGTCGGCGGTCGGGTCGAGCAACTTCGACGACCGGTCGTTCGAGATCAACGACGAAGTGACGCTCGGCCTGCACGACGCGGCGGTCGCAAAGCAGCTCGAGGCGATCTTCGAGCACGACTGCCAGGCGTGCGAGGAACTCGATCTGCGGCAATGGCGCAAGCGCAGCCTCGCCGTCCGGCTGCGGGATCGGCTCTTCTATCTATTCAACGAGCAGTTGTAGCGCCGCGTCCGATGTGTCATCGATCGGCACGTGATACTGGATGATCGTCATCTCGCTCGACAACGGATCGCGAACGCCTGCGGAAACAGCAGGTGGGTGACGCGGAGGTGGGCTTGCCCGTCGGGCGTGCGGCGCAGGGCCGTCAACCGCAAACCGTGGTCAGCCGGCTCGGCGGTGTATCGAGGCACTGGCCGTGGACATCGAAAAGCCAGCCGTGGAACGCACAGCGCAGTCCCCCGTCCTCGAGCCGGCCGTAGGCAAGGTCGGCGCCACGGTGCGGGCAGTCGCGGTCGATCATCCCGTAGCGACCGGCCTCGTCACGGAACAGCGTGAAGTCCCGGCCCAGCAGCCGGACCGCCTTCAACGGCCGGTCGCTGTCAAGTTCCTCGACAAGCGCGATTGCTGCCAGGACTGACGCAGCAATCGGCCGCATGGCATTCCTCGGCCGAGCCTCGTCTTCTCGCGCGCACGCGAAGCATTCCGGCACAACGCCGTCGTAGACTGGATCGATGACCGCGATCGGACCCGGGACGCACTCGCCCGAATTTCGGCTGACGTACGCGACGATGTTCGATCCGCCCGAGGCCTTGCACCGCCAGTTCGACGCGGCGCTGGAGCGGCTGCGGCCACAATGGGGAAGGAGCCTGGCCACCTGGCGCGGCCGGCCCGCCCCGGGCCGCGCGCCGACCCACTGGCTCGAGGTCCGCTCGCCGATCGACCGCGACTGGCTGCTGGCGCGGCTGCCCTTGTCGTCCCCTGTCGACGTGGCCCGAGCCATCGAGGTCGGCCAGCTTGCTCAACCGGGCTGGGCGGCCACGCCCTGGACCGATCGGCTCCAGATCCTGCGCCGCGCCGCCGACCTGATCGAGCAGCGGGTCTACGACCTCGCGGCCGTGGTCGCCCTCGAGGTCGGCAAGAACCGGATGGAGTCGATCGGCGAGGCCCAGGAGACTGCCGACCTGCTGCGCTGGTACGCCGACCGGCTCGAGGAAGCCGACGGCTTCGACCGCGCCCTTCCCGACGATCCGTTGCCGGGATATCGCAGCCGAAATCGGACGCGTCTGCGACCCTACGGTGTCTGGGCCGTGATCGCTCCGTTCAACTTTCCGTTGGCGCTGGGCGGTGCCCCGATCGCCGCCGCGCTCGCCACCGGCAACACGGTGGTGTTCAAGGGGGCCACGGAGACGGCGTGGTCCGGCTGGTTGTTGATGAGCGTGTTCCGCGATGCCGGCGTACCCGACGGCGTGCTCGGCCACCTCGTTGGCGGCGCCGACATCGGCGAGACGCTGGTTCGCGATCCGCGGATTGCCGGTGTGACGTTCACCGGCTCGCGGCGCGTGGGAATGACGATCGCGCGTCAATTCATCGCCGGCCCGTATGCCCGGCCTTGCATCGCCGAGATGGGCGGCAAGAATGCCGTGATCGTCAGCCGTCATGCCGACATCGAACGGGCGGCCACCGGTGTCGCCCGCTCGGCGTTCGGACTGACGGGCCAGAAATGCTCGGCGGCATCGCGGGTCTACGTAGAACGGCCCGCGGCCTGCGCGCTCCGTGATGCGCTGGTCGCACGCGCCGAGGCGATCGCTGTCGGCGACCCGACGCGGCGCGAGATCTGGATGGGTCCGGTGGTACGGACCGAGAGCGTCGGCCGCTATCGCCGCGTCGCCGACCACCTGAGATCGTCCGGGCGGATCGACAGCGGCGGGCGCCTGCTCGCCGACGGCGATCTCGCCCGCGGATTCTTCGTGGCCCCGACGGTTGCCCGGATCGGCCTCGACGATCGGCTTTGGCAGGACGAGTTGTTCGCGCCGATCGTGCTCCTCGCTTCGGTCGATTCGGTCGACGAGGCGATTGCCCGTGCCAACGGCTCCCCCTACGGTCTGACGGCAGGCTTCTATGGCGCGCCCGACGAGATCCCGCAGTTCCTCGATCAGATCGAAGCCGGCGTCACCTATGTCAACCGCCCCCAGGGCGCGACCACCGGCGCCTGGCCTGGCTACCAGCCGTTCGGTGGCTGGAAGGGCAGTGGGACCACGGGCAAGGGAATCGGCTCGTACTGGTATCTGCCGCTGTACATGCGCGAGCAGTCCCAAACCATCGTTGACTGAACCGCCCGAGAGCCGCGCCCGAGAGCCGAACGACAAGATCGACGGACCAGGCCGCATCGCCACGGCCGAATCGCCACGGCCGACGCGCCGGCGCCCGACCAACGACGACGGCGGCCGGCCAGCGACCACGACCGACGACCGACGACCAGTGCGTGAATCGTCGCGACCGGGGCC
>JBEVJQ010000362.1:0-4192 GCA_040510055.1 Burkholderiaceae bacterium
CTCATCGGTCTTCAGTCGCTCCTTCAGTTCGGCGGCGGCGCGCGACTTAAGGGCTTCGCGACCGGCGCTGGCCCAGTCGATCTGCCATGACGGGCCATCGAGCGGTCCGGTCAAACGCACCGGGATCGTGACACCGCGCAGATTCTCCAGATCCTTTCCGCCCTGACCGCCACTGGTACCGACGACCGAAGCCCTGACCGTGTAGTCGAGCCGGCTCGCGACCAGGTCGGCGCTGCCTTCGCCGCCGATCCGCAGCAACGGCGACTTGACGTCGAGATCGGTGCTGCGGGCGACGCCGTCGGTGATCGTCGCGCTCATGTCGAACTCGGTGAAGTCGGTCTTCTTGGTCTGGTCGGAGCCGCGCGTCTCGCTGCTGCTGCCGCCCTGCAGCAGCGCGCGGGCATTGCGGATGGTCTCGGCGAGGTTGATGCCCTTGATGGCGCCGTCGCGCAGCGCCACCACGACATTGCCATCGAGCGCGCGCTTCATGGTGTCGACCGTGGCGCCGACGGTCTGCAGGCCGATCTTGACGTTGCCGCGGCCTTCGAGCAGATCCTTGTCGGCCACGTCCGCGAGCAGCGGTCCGATCTGGACCCCGGTGAGGTCGGCGCCGACGCTGGCCTGGTTGGCCGCCGGCGTTGCGCCGGCCCGTACCGTCGCTTTGGCCGCCATCCGGCCGCCGTAGAGCGCGGCGGTGATCGGTGCCGCGTCGAGCTTGCCGTCAGCCGCCTTGACGGCGACGTCGAGGTTCGAAGCCGCGAGGCCGCGAGCCCGCAATTTTGCGACCGCGATCCGGCCATCGAGGTTTAGCGTCTTCAGCACGCCGAGGTCGATCGGCTCGCCGGCACCGGCGGCACCCGGTCCCGGCGCACGCGCGTCGGGCTTTTCCGACCCGGCCTTTTTCGGCGGTACGAAGCGATCGATGTCGAGTTGGTCGGCCGTTATATCGAAGCCGACCCTGGGCGTAGTGAACCCGTCGACGGCGAGCTTGGCGGCGAGGCTCGTCCCTTCGGCCTTGGCCGTCAGGTCGGCCCTGAGATTCTCCTTGGCGCTATCGGCCGCGGCATTGCCGGCGAGGTCGATTCGCGCCGTTCGTGACGGGATCTGTGGATCGTCTATGACGATCTGCCCGACGATCCCGGCGAGCCGCCCGTTGCCGGCGGCGACGTTGGCCGTCAACGGCGTCGCAAGCTGGGCGGTGATCTTGCGCTCGCCGCGCGTCGAGGTCGCCGTGATGGCGATCCTGGCGATCGACAGCGCCGTGGTGCTGCCGGCGATCCCGCTGGCCTCGATCCGGGCGTCGACGGCCGAAGCGCCGCCCAGCTTCACGACCGCCGCGAGCGTCTCGCCACTGGCGGACGTCTCGGCGATCGCGAGTTTCGGCGCGCTGATCTGCGCCTCGAACGAGTCGGCGGCGAGCTTGCCGGCCACGGCGAGCACGAGCTGTGACAAGGCAACGGTCGCCTTCGCCGGATCGACGTCGATGGCGTCGACCGTCACCCGCGCCTTCTCGATGACGGTCGTGCCCACCGTCGCGCGCCCGCCGGCCTCGAGCTTGCGCGCGCCGTAGCGGCCGCCGGCGAGGTCCAGCACCGCCTCGCCTTTCAGGGTCAGTTCACCGGCCGCCTTCGGCTCGGTACGATCGAAGGCGAGCGCCAGCGAAACCGGCGTCGTCACCTGGTTGGCGATCCGGCCGGTCTCGAGGTTCAGTCGTTCGACGGTAGTGACAATGCCGGCCTTGACGCCGGCCTTGCGATCGTCGAATACCAGCTTCGCGTTCGACAGCTTGATGCCGCCGATGTCGATCTTCGGCAGGACCGTGGCGCCGCCTGCGGGCGCTTGCGCCGGTGCCGGTGCCGGTGTCGGCTGCGGCGCCGACCGGCCCAGCAGATCGTCGATGTTCAGCGAGCCATCGGCGCGGCGCTCGATCCGCGCCGCGAGGCCATCGATCGCGACGCCGTCGGCGACAACCTCGCCGCGCAGCAGCGGCAGCAGTGCCACGCTGACCTTGGCACCGGACAGGCGCGCGGCCTCGGTACTCGATCGCGGTTCGGACAGCGTCGCTGCCGGCAGGGCAAGGGCGATCCGCGGGATCACCGACAGCGACAACCTGCCGTCGATGGCGAGGGTACGGCCGTAGCGGTCGGCCACCGCCTGCTGGATCTGCGGCTTGAACCGGTCGACATCGACCAGCGTGACGATCGCGATGACTGCCACCACCACGATCACGACGACAGCGACGATCGCGATCAGGAACTTCTTTAACACCGGTAGTTCTCCGCATCGCTCGGGCAAGCGCCCGGATCGCCCGATTATCCCCGCTTTGCCGCTATAGTCGCGGCAGCCACCGGAAGCCGGCCATGACCATCATCGAGCGGGTCGAGATCCACGAGTTCGCGTTCGACGCACGCAACCTCGCGCGTGACGGTGCGTCGCAGTCGGTCAGCTACCGCCGCAACGCGACCACGCGGCTGTCGAAGTACGCGGTCGCGATCCACACCGGCGATGGCTGCCGTGGCGACTACGTCGCGCTCTGGGGCGCCAGCGGTGGCGCACTCGGACAGCCGCTGGCGCGGGCGCCGCGGCTCGTCGGCAAGGACGCGCGCGAGCGGATCGCGATCTACGAGGACCTGAAGCGCGATATCCGGCAGTTCGATCACATGGGCCATGGCGCCCTCGACATCGCGCTCTGGGATTGGGCAGGACGGCGCCTGAACGCGTCGATCAGCGAACTGCTGGGCGGCTACCGCAAGCGGCTGCCGGCCTACGCCAGCACCTATCATGGCGACCGCAGCGGCCCCGGCGAAGGCGGCCTGTCGTCCAAGGAGGCGTACGCCGCATTCGCCGAGGCCTGCAACGAGCTCGGCTACCGCGCGTTCAAGATCCACGGCTGGAATGATGGCGATGCCCGCGAGGAAGCGCAGAACGTCCTGCACGTCGCCCGGGCCGTCGGCGACCGGATGACGCTGATGCTCGATCCGGCCTGCGAGCTGCGGACCTTCGCCGATGCGCTTCACGTCGGCCGCGCCTGTGACGAGGCCGGCTACTTCTGGTACGAGGACCCGTTTCGCGACGGCGGGGTTTCGGCATTCGCCCATCGCAAGTTGCGCAGCATGATCCGCACGCCGCTGTTGCAGACCGAGCATGTCCGTGGCGTCGAGCCGAAGGCCGACTTCGTACTCGCCGGCGGCACCGATCTGCTGCGCGTCGATCCCGAGTACGACTTGGGGATCACCGGGTCGTTGAAGATCGCCCACCTCGCCGAGGCGCTGGGCCTCGACTGCGAGATCCACGCCAGCGGCCCGGCTCACCGCCACCTGATGTCGGCGATGCGCAACAGCAACTTCTACGAGGTCGCCCTGGTCGGGCCCGATTGCCCGAACGCGATGCCGCCGGTCTACCGTTGCGGCTACAGCGACCAGCTCGAATGCGTCGCCAGGGATGGCACGGTCGCCGTCCCTACGGGGCCGGGACTCGGCGTCGACTACGATTGGGACTGGATCGCGGCCCATCGCACCGCGCTGCACGTATTCGACCGTTCCGGCCACCGGACGACTCGGTGAAGCGCGGCTGCGATCCCGAGGCAGACGACGCGACCGACGAAGCATCGAAGGGGAGAGGAACGATGACGACGACGCCCGCCGGCGGGAGAAAGACATCCTCCGCCATCGCCAAGGGGACGACGATCACCGCCGTGAAGACGACGATCACCGCCGGGAGGACGACTGCCGGTGACGACGGGGCCGATCCGAGACGGCGCCGGCTGGCCACGACTCTCGCGGTGGCGGCAACGACACTGCCGTTCGGCGTGGTCGTGACCGGGACGCGCGCGGCGACCACGCTGCGCTTCGGACACGCCAACAACAACGGCGAGATCGCCACCGACCTGTTCCAGGAGTTCGCCGAGACCGTGACCAAGCTCAGCAAGGGCGAGGTCACGATCCGCGTTTACCCCGCCGAGCAGCTCGGCAAGGAAGTCGACCTGCTCCAGCAGGTCAAGTCCGGAGCGCTGGACATCTCGGCGCCGTCGATGCCGGCACTGTCATCGCTGGTGCCGGCCCTCGAGATCGCCAGCGCGCCATTCCTGTGGAAAGACTGGGCGCAGGCCGAGAAGATCATCAGCGGCCCGGCGTTCCAGCCGCAGTTCGACGAGTTGAAGGACAAGCACAACGTGCTGATGCTGTCGAAGATC
>JBEVJQ010000363.1:0-5223 GCA_040510055.1 Burkholderiaceae bacterium
CGATGATGGCCGCCGCCGCACGGGCGGCACTGGCCCAGGGCCTGCTGGTGGCGCTGTCGTTCGGCTGCCTCGCGGCCTCGTTCGTCCAGAACGACTTCGGCCTGATCAACGTCGCCCGCAACAGCAACAGCCAGCTGCCGGCGGCGTACCGCTTCGCCGCCACCTGGGGGTCGCACGAAGGCTCGATCCTGCTCTGGTCGCTGATGCTGGCCGGCTGGACCGCGGCGGTAGCAGCGTTCGGTCGCTCGCTGTCGGCCCAGGTCCGCAGCCGCGTGCTCGCAGTGCTGGCGCTGATCGCGATCGGCTTCCTCGGCTTCACGCTGTTGACGTCCAATCCGTTCGATCGGACGTTCCCGCCACCGGCCGAAGGCAGCGACCTCAATCCGCTGCTCCAGGATCCGGGGATGGTGATCCATCCGCCGATGCTCTACATGGGCTACGTCGGCTTCTCGGTCGCATTCGCGTTCGCGATCGCGGCACTGAACGGCGGTCGCGTCGATGCCGCCTGGACGCGCTGGGCCCGACCCTGGACCACCGCGGCCTGGTCGTTCCTCACCATCGGTATCGCGCTCGGCAGCGGCTGGGCCTACTACGAACTGGGCTGGGGTGGCTGGTGGTTCTGGGATCCGGTCGAAAATGCCTCCTTCATGCCCTGGCTCGCCGGTACCGCGCTGATGCATTCGCTGGTAGTCACCGAGCGCCGTGGCGCATTCAAGGCCTGGACGCTCCTGCTGGCGATCGCGACGTTCAGCCTGAGCCTGCTCGGCACGGTCCTGGTCCGCTCGGGCGTGCTGACCTCGGTGCACGCCTTTGCCACCGATCCGGCACGCGGGATCTTCATCCTGGCGTTCCTGTTCGTGGTCATCGGCGGATCACTGACGCTGTTCGCGTGGCGGGCGCCGACGCTGTCGGGGACGGGGCGCCCCGCCGATTCGGTCACGTTCTCGGCCAGTTCGCGCGAAGGTTACCTGCTGGCCAACAACGTGCTGCTGACGGTCGCGGCCGCGGCGGTGTTCCTCGGCACCCTCTATCCGCTCGCGCTCGATACCCTGGGCCTGGGCAAGATTTCGGTCGGGCCGCCGTACTTCGAGACCGTGTTCTTCCCGCTGATGGCGCCGGCCGTGTTCCTGATGGGCGTCGGACCGCTGGCGCGCTGGCGCGAGGCACCGGTGCCCGACCTGCGTCGGCGGTTGCGCTGGGCGCTGGTCGTGGCATTGGCCACCGCCGCCATCGTTCGCGTCGTCACCGGCACGGGCGGCGTCCGGTTCGTCATCGGCGTGGCCATCGGCGCCTGGTTGATCGTTGCCACCGCGGTGGCACTGGTCGAGCGGCTGCGCGATGCCGGCGGCCAGGGCATTGGCCTCGGCACCCGGCTCGCGGCGCTCCCGGCCGGCTTCTGGGGAATGTTCCTCGCTCACCTCGGAGTCGGGGTCTTCGTGCTCGGCGTGGCTGGCGTGAACACACTGCAGACGGAAGCCGACCATGCGGTGGCGATCGGCGAAAGCTTCGCCCTGGGAGAACGGCACCTCACGCTCAAGGGCCTGACGCCCGTCGACGGCCCGAACTACCGCGCAACGCGCGGCACGGTCGAGGTCGCACAGGCAGGCGGCCGGACACTGACGCTCCATCCCGAAAAGCGTCGGTACAACGCCCAGCAGGCGGTCATGACCGAGGCGGCGATCGCCGTCGGCTTGCTGGGCGACGTCTACGTCTCGCTCGGCGAGCCACTCGCCGATGGCCGCTGGACTGTCAAGGTCTGGGTCAAGCCGCTGATCGACTGGATCTGGTTCGGATGCCTGCTGATGGCCATCGGCGGGTTCACCGCCCTCTCCGACCGGCGCTATCGAGCGGCGTTCGTTCGCGGCGCGCGTTCACCCGCCGCGCTGGCGGGCGCGGGTCCCGATCCGCTCACCGCGGGCCGCAGCAGCTGATGGCGTCGTCCTTCGGCCGGACCGTGCGGTTCGCCGTTCCGGCCCTGGTCTTCGTTGCGATCGCGGCGTTCCTGATGCTGGGGCTGTTTCGCGACCCGCAGAAAATTCCCTCGCCGCTGATCGACAAGGCCGCGCCGGCGTTCGACCTGCCGCGGCTGGCGACGACCGACGGCGCCGACCCGGGCCGGCTATCGTCGGCCGACCTTGCCGCCCGACCGTACATCCTCAACGTCTGGGCGTCGTGGTGCGCGCCGTGCCTGCAGGAGCATCCGCTGCTGCTCGACCTGGCGAAACGCCGGCTCGCGCCGGTGGTGGGGATCGACTACAAGGACGAGCCGGCTCACGCCCGGGCCTGGCTCGCGCGCCATGGCAACCCGTTCGATGCCGTCGCCAGTGATCGCGACGGCCGGGCCGCGATCGAATGGGGTGTCTACGGCGTGCCGGAGACCTTCATCGTCGATGCGGCCGGCCTGATCCGCTACAAGCACATCGGCCCGTTGACGCGCGAAGTAGTCGACCGCGACCTCGTACCGCTGATCCAGCGCCTGTCGTCCGATCGGGCTCCCTGACCATCCGTCGGTCGCTCGTCCACGCCCGTCCGGGGACACGGTGCACCGCAGGGGGCATCGGGTTTCAATCGCGACATGCAACAGCCGCACGCCGATTCCGCCGCCCCGACATGCTCGTTGGCCAGCCTCTCGCCGGCCACGCTCTCGCCGGCCACGCTCCTGGTGACCACCGCGTCGCCGGTCACCCTTCCTGCTGTCAACCGTCAACCGCGGCAGGCGTCCGAGGATGCAGCCCTGCTGGCCTCGCTGGCCGAGTGGCTCGAACCCGGCGAGCGGGTCGAGGCAGTTCACCGTCCGCGGTTTCTCGAGTTGCTGCGCTGGACTGTGCTCGCCTGGGTCGTGTTCGTCCCCTGGACCGCGTTCTGCATCGACTGGCTGTCCGGGATGGGCATCGAACCATCGACGACGGCCTTCGCCGCGTCCGCTGACAGTGCCGGCCAGGCCTGGCAGTGGTTCCGGTTCGCCGCGCTGCCGTTCCTCGCGATCGGCATCGGCGGCCTGCTGGTGCCGTTCTGGATGGCCTGGCGCGGCCGGGTGACGCGTCACGTCGTCACCGACCGCCGCGAGATGACCCTCGAAGCCGCGCTGCCGACCCGGGTTGTCCGGCGTCGACCGGGCCGCGTACCATCATCGCTGCATGAGCGCGGCGAACGATTCTTCGATTCCGGCAGCGCCGCCATCGGCGGCCTGCGGCCGGTGCTCCAGTCGCGCGTCTCTCACCCGCTCGCGCGCTGACCGGCGTCGCGGGCTGGCGACCGCCAGCCTGCTGATCGCGATCGCGGTGGCTGCCGCGCAGCCGGCTTGGGCGCAGCTGCCCGCACCGCATAGCGACGCCGCGCTGGCCGAAGCGATCGCCTCGAACCGCTTCAGGCATCTGGCTGCCGAGCTGCGCTGTCTGGTCTGCCAGAACCAGACCCTCGTGGATTCGGGCGCCCCGCTGGCGCAAGATCTTCGCAACGAGGTCGCACGGTTGATGGTGGCCGGCCGCAGCGACGACGAGATCAAGTCATTCCTGACGGCCCGCTACGGCGAGTTCGTGCTTTACCGGCCGAGCCTGTCGGCACGCAATGCCGTGCTCTGGGCCGGGCCGTTCATCCTCCTGATCGTCGGAGCGCTCGCCTGGTGGCGGCTGGGCCGGCGGCGCGATCCGCCGCCCGCGGCCGAGGGCGATCTCGCCCGTGTCGATGAGCTGCTCGGTCGCTGACCTCCGGCGATCGAAGCGGTCACGGACGATGCGGATCGGCGATCTGCCGGGGGCGGGGACGAGCGGGGCGACGGCGGTGGCGACGGCGGTGACGAAGGCGGTGACGACAGCGGTGACGAGTGCGCTGACGGGAGCACTGACGACAGCGTTGACAGCGATCGCGATGGTCGTTGGCCCGGCGCTCGTTCCGGGCGCGGTGCGGCCGGTCGCGGCGGCCGAGGTGACGATCGATCGCGCCTTCGGCTATCTGCTCGGTGACGTCGTGGTCGCCAAGACGACGCTGCCGGTGGAACCGCGGGCGGAGGTCAGCATCGACGGGCTGCCGCGCGCCGGCCGCCTCAACGCCTGGCTCAACCTGCTCGAGATCGACGTCGTCCGCGACGGCGGCCAGCTGACGCTCACCCGGCGGTTCCAGCTCACGGCCAGCGCCGAACAGGTCAAGCTGCTCTACCTGCCGCGTGCCGAGATCCGTTTGCGGGTCGACGGCCGCGAGCGTGTGGAACGACTGCCGGCCGTCCCACTGACCGTGAGTCCGCTGTCAGGCCGCCAGCCGATCACGCGCAGCGGCCTCGGTGACCTGCGGCCCGACTGGACCGTCCCCGCTCCCGATCCGGCGCGGATCGACCGCTGGCTCGGCGTCGCGCTCGGCGCTTTGGTGCCCGCGCTCAGTGCCGCGCTGCTGGTGCGCTGGCGGGTCCGGCGAATCGCTGCCTTCGCGCCGTTCCGTTCGGCCGCGCGGGAACTCGCCCGGCGCGCGCGTAGCCGCCGGACCGGTGCTGCCGACCTCAGCGAGGGGTATCGGATCCTGCACCGCGCCTTCGACCTCTCGGCGGGTCATACGCTGTTCGCCGGGAATCTCGACAGCTACCTTCGCGACCACCCGCGCCTCGCGCAGCAACGGCAATCGATCGCCGCTTTCTTCGCCCGTTCGACGCAGCGGTTCTTCGACGCCGATCGCCCCTCGGCCGAGGCCGGCGCCAGCGAATTTCGCCGGCTGCACGACCTTGCCCGGGGATTGGCGCGGCTCGACACCGGCAACGATGGCGTCGGATCACGATCGTGACGATAGTCGACGACCTGGTGGCCGCCGTGACCGGCGCCGTTCGCTTCGACAACCCGTGGTGGCTGATGCTGCTGCCGTTGGCGTTGCTGCCGTGGTGGCGCTCCAGCGGCGTACGCGGGGTACATCCGTGGACCCACCTGCTGCCGCCCGACCCGCTGTCGCGCATCATCGATCTCGGCTGCCGGGCGCTGGCCGCGATGGTGATCGCAACGCTGGTCCTGGTCCTCGCCGGGCTGGCGCGCGTCGGCCAGCCCGTCGAACGCATCAGCACCGGCGCCGAGATCGTGATCCTGCTCGACCGCAGCCGCAGCATGGACGAGGACCTGATCGCGCCCGGTGCATCGGCCGCCTGGCTCGGCAACCAGCCTCGGCGCAAGAAGAGCGAGGTCGCGCGGCAACTGCGGGGCGAACTCGTCACCGCGCGGACCAGCGACCGGTTCGCGATGATGCTGTTCT
>JBEVJQ010000364.1:0-24415 GCA_040510055.1 Burkholderiaceae bacterium
TCGACCGCCGCGGCGGTCGGAACGTCGTCGGCCGCATCGGCGACGCCGTCGGCCGCATCGGCGTCACTGCCGTCGACCGCCGAGACGGCCGCTCCGTCGGCCGCGGCGCCGCCGCCGCGGCCGCGCATCATCATCCATCACTCGGCCGACGATCCGAAGGCTGCAGCGAGGGCCAAGGCGATCGCCGCGCGGGTCGCCGAACAAGGCGATGCGACGGTGGAGATCAGGACCGTGGCGACGCCGCTGAAGCAGGATAGCGTCCGGTTGTTCTTCGATGCCGACCGCAGCGCCGCGACTCGCGTTCGCGATGCCATCGGTGGCGAGGCGACCCCGCTTCGTGACTTCCGCCACTATCGGCCGCAGCCCCGCCCCGGGACGATCGAGGTCTGGCTCGGCACCCCCGACTGAGGCCGGTCGCCGCGAGGCTTGCCTACAATGGCGGCCCCGACCGCCCACGATCACGGTCGCTCGCGGCCCGGACGCGGTTCGGGCACGGCAACAGAGGAGTTTCGCGATGAATCGGAATAACCAAGCTGGGTGCCGGGTCGTCCTCGGTCTGGCCGCCGTGCGGGCGGGCGGATGCGCGGCCCCGGGCGGGACTGCCGGCCAAGTCGAGGCGGCAACGAACTGACGCGGATCGAGGTCGACCCGAGCGCCAAGTGCTACGAGCCGTAGCGTACGCTGCTGCCAGGAATCCCCGTCCGCCCGCGCGCCGCAACCAAGAGGAGTCGTCGATGAAGTCCCTGCTCACTGCTACCGCGATCTTCAGCGCCGCGGCCAGCTTCGTTCCAGCGCTCGCCGCCGCCCAGGTGGCGCCGGGCGCACCGCCTGCCGCGGACCAGCCGGCGCCAGCCACGCCGTCGGGGCGCGTGGTTCGATTCATCCTGCCGGTGGCCACGGGCTCGGGGGTCGACACGATCACGCGGGCGGCGGCCCCGGCGCTGTCGCGAGCGCTCGGTGGCAATGTCGTGGTCGAGAACCAGCCCGGGGCGGGCGGTGTCATCGGGACCTCCGCGATGATCCGGTCGGCGCCCGACGGCAATACGCTCAGCGTGGTCTCGAACAACCACGTGATCTATCCGAGCGTGCTGAAGTCGGTGCCCTTCGATCCGGTCAAGGACATCACGCCGATCGCGATCATGGGAACGACGCCGATCGTCCTCGTGGTCAACCCCAAGGTCGAAGCGAAGAACTCGAAGGAGCTGGTGGCGTTGCTGAAATCCAGGCCGGGCCAGGTCAACTATGGCTCGTCAGGCAACGGGACGATCCTGCACCTGGCGGCCCAGCAGTTCCTCGACGCCGCCGCTGTCAAGGCCACGCACGTCCCCTACAAGGGTGTCGGTCCGATGGTGACCGATCTGCTCGGCGGCCAGGTCGAGTTCGGCACCGTCGCCTTGCCGTCGGTCCAGGGACACCTGAAGAGTGGGGCGCTGCGCGCGATCGGCGTGGCGACGAAGGAACGGGTCGCGGCCGCGCCGGAGATCCCGACATTCCTCGAACAGGGCCTGCAGTACGTGAGCGAGGCGTGGTTCGCCGTCGTCGGGCCCAAGGGCCTGCCCCCGGCCGAGGTCAAGCGGATCCATGCCGCCGTCGTCGAGGCATTCAACAGCTCCGAGGTCAAGGACGCGATGGCCAAGCAGGGCAACGCCATCGCGATCTCGTCGCCCGAAGCGGCCGCGAAACATTTCGCCGCTGAACTGACGAAGTACGCGGCGTTGGTCAAGAAGGCCGGCCTGGAGCCGCAGTGAACGTCAACCGCCCGACACCGCGCTCGCGGCGCCCTTCGGAATAGGCGATTCGTGCTCGTCAACTGCGTCATCTATCGCGAAGGGCGGCGACTGAAGGACATCGGTCTCGACGAGGTCGGGCAGTGGCGCCGCCAGCCGGGCACCTTCGTCTGGGTCGCGCTCCATGACGCCACCGCCGAGGAGCTGGCGCAGGTCCAGGCCCGGTTCGACCTGCACGAGCTGGCGATAGAGGACGTTCGCAAGGGCAACCAGCGGCCGAAGATGGAGGAGTACGACGACGTGCTCTTCGTCATCATGCACCTGCTCGAAATGGAGGGCACGGAGATCAACGTCGGCGAGGTCGCGATCTTCGTCGGCGAGGACTTCGTGCTGTCGATCCGCTCCCGTTGCAGCGAGGGTTTCTTCGGTGTCCGCGCCCGTGCGGAACGCGAACCGGACCTGCTGCGCCATGGCCCGGGCTACGTGTTCTACGCGCTGGCCGACGCCATCGTCGATCGCTATCTGCCGATCATCGACAAGCTGGAGACCCAGCTCGAGGACGTCGAGGCGAAGATCTTCGTGACCGGCGCGGCGCGCGAAAACGTCCGCGAGCTCTACACCCTCAAGCAGAAGGTCATGATCATCCGACACGCGATCGTGCCGGTCATCGAGGGCATCGACAAGCTGCACGGCGGGCGCGTGCCGCGGGTCGTCCAGGAGCTGGGCGAGTACTTTCGCGATGTCTTCGACCACCTCTATCGCGTCCAGGCGAGCGCCGAGGCGGTCCGCGAAATGATCATCACCGCCATCAACGTCAACCTGGCGATGGTCACCATCGACCAGAGCGAGGTCGCCAAGCGACTGGCGGCCTGGGCCGCGATCTTCGCGGCGATGACGACGCTGGCGGGAATCTGGGGGATGAACTTCGAGCACATGCCCGAGCTCAAGTGGCAACTGGGCTACCCGCTGGCGATCGGCGTGATGACGGTCGTTGCCTGGTACCTGCACCGGCGGTTCCGCAAGGCCGGTTGGCTCTGACCCCGGCCAAGCCGCGGCCGGCAGCGCGCGGCTGCGAATCCGGCCGCGCGCTCTCGATGAGGCAGTCAGTTCGCGGCTACTTGTGGTCGGAGTGATCCGACGCGCACTTCTTCACGAAGCTGTTCTTGGCCGCCCCCGCCAGTTTCTTTTCGGCCGCCTTCGTTTCGCACGACGCCATCGCGTCCTTTTCGCACTTGGTGACGAAGCTGTTCTTGGCGGCGCCCGCCAGCTTCTTCTCGGCCGCGTGGTCGGCGCACGTCATCGCCTGGGCCATCGAACCAAAGGACAGCAGGGCAGCGGCGAGCAGGAGGTTCTTCATCGTCGATTCTCCGGAAGAAGGGCAGGAGGATTGAGGTTGCGATGGTACTCGCGCCACCGCGCTGCCCCGCCGTCCGAGGGCGCTACTGCTTGCCGATCCGCTTGACCACGGCGCCCATTCTCGTCGCGTCGTCGCTGACGAAGCGGGCGAACTGCGGCGCGTCCAGATACTGGATCGGTGTGCCTGCGGTGCCGATGGCGCGGATCACGCGCTCGTCCTCGGCGGCCTGGCGCGCAGCCTCGCGCAGCCGGGCGACCACGGCCTCCGGGGTCTTGGCCGGTGCGAACAGACCGGCCCACTGCGAGAACGTCACCTTGACGCCGCGCTCGGTCAGGCTCGGGACGTCGGGGAGCGGCCCGAGCCGGCCCGTGCCCCAGTGCGCGAGCGCACGGACCTTTCCCGCCTTGATGTGCTGGACGATGGTCGCGGGCCCGGTGGCAAGCGCGTCGACCTGGCCGCCGAGCAGCCCGACGACGGCCGGCCCGGCACCGGTATAGGGGACGTGCAGCAGGTAGGTGCCGGTAGCCTGCTTCAGCATCTCCATCGGCACGTGCATCGTGCCGTACAGGCCGGACGAGCCGAACGTGATGCTGCCCGGCTTCGCCCGGGCCTGGGCGAGGAACGACTCGAGGTCCTGCCACGGACTGTCGGCCCGGACGGCGAGCACCGTGGGGTCGGCGGTGAAGCGGGCGATCGGTTGCAACTGATCGAGCTGGTAGAGCGGCGTGCGGTCGAGCACCTGGTCGGCGTGCGGGAGGATCGTGATCGACGACAGCGCCAGCAGTAGCGTGTAGCCGTCGGGGTTGGCCTTGGCCACCTGTGCCATTCCGACGCCGCCGCCGGCGCCAGCCTTGTTCTCGACCACGACCGGCTGGCCCAGCAACCGCGACAACGAATCGGCCACGGGCCGTCCCACGGTATCGGCAACGCCGCCGGGCGGAAACGGGACGATCATCGCGACCGGACGGGAGGGCCAGCGCTCCTGGGCGAGGGCCCATGGTCCGATGGCGGTGAGAAGAGGTGCCAGGGCACCCGACGCAAGCAATCGGCGACGTTGTCCTGCACGAGCCATGGTCGGAACTCTCCTGGTTGGGCAGCGCTTCGGCAACCGGACGCCACTGCCGTCGGTACCGCGTCTCGGGCCCCGTCCGTCGTGATGTCGCGCGGAACGCGCGTTCGATCCGGCACCGCTGTCGCGACGATTCTGGCACAGGCGCCGGGAGTCAGATGATGTTCGCTTCGCGCAGCGGCCGGCCTTCGAGCAGCCGTCGGATGTCGACGGCGTCGAGGTCGAGGCTGCGCCACCTCCCTTCGCGGATTCGCTCGGCCATGCCGCGGCCGACGGCCGGCGCCTGCTGGAGCCCGTGACCGGAGAACCCGCAGGCGAAGTGCAGGTTCGGGCACGCCGGATGGACGCCGAGGAGCGCGTTGTGGTCGAAGGTGTTCATCTCGTAGTAACCGGCCCAGGCGCCGGTCAGGCGCAGCGCCTCGAAGGCCGGGACGCGGGCAGCGAGGGCCGGCCAGATCCGGTCCTCGAACGCCGCCAGATCCGGGTCGAGCGGCAGGTCGTCGCGGTCGGCATCGGCCGGCGGCGTGTCGCCACCGATGAACCGCGACCCCGGGTGCCGGCCCTCGGGTCTGAACCAGAGGCCGACCGGATCGATCACCAGCGGCATGTCGGCCAGTGCCTGCGGGCAGGTGAAGACGTAGACGGTGCGGCGTCGTGCCCGCACCGGCAGCTCGATCCCGGCCCAGCGGGCGACGGCGGCGGCCCACGGGCCGGCGGCGTCGACGACGGCGTCGCAATCGACGCGCGAGCCGTCGCCCAGTCGCACCGCGTCGATGGCCGCTCCCTCGACGCCGGAGACGCGATCGAACCCCGTGGCCGCAGCGGCCCGGAACACCGCGCCCTGCGCAATTGCCTTGCGGCGGAAGGCCTGGAGCACGGCATGGCCGTCGTACCAACCCTCGCCCGACAGGCCCAGCGACCCCAGCGTGAGGTCCGCCGTCGCCAGCCAGGGAAACCGCGTGCCGAGCGCTTCCGGCTCGAGCAACGCGACGTCGGCGCCCTCGGCCTTCTGCAGCCGGTGATTGCTGCGCAACGTGGCCGCGCCTTGCGCGGTGGCGGCCAGGTACAGATAGCCTGGCTCGACCAGCCCGATCTCGGGACGCTCCCCGTCGACCGAGAGCGTCTCGCCGATGCTGCGCAGGAACTCGAGGCCGAAGCGCGACATCCGGATATTGATCGCCGTCGAGAACTGCTGCCGGATCGAACTCGCCGACAAGGCCGACGAGGCCTGTCGATAGCCGGGATCGCGCTCGATGACCGTGACCGCGCAGTCGTGATCGTCGCGCGTGAGGAAGTAGGCGATGGCGCTGCCGATCGCACCGCCGCCGACGATTGCGACCCGCAGTCGGCGGGTGCCTGCCTGCGTGCTGTCAGCCAACCGCGTCGTGGACGGCGCGCGAGTCGGGCGGTGCCTGCTCGCGTCGGGCGTTCATTCCGTAGTCGCGGACCACTTCGGCGATCCGTAGCCGGTAGTCGGCAAAGATCCCCGCGCGACCCGCGGCCTGCGCCGTGCGATGCGACTCCACCTGCCGCCAGCGGGCGACCGCTTCCTCGTCGCGAAAGAACGACAACGACAGGATCTTGTCCGGGTCGGAAAGGCTGCGGAAGCGTTCGATCGAGAGAAAGCCGTCGACCTGTTCGAGCTGCGATCGCAGCCGCGCCGCCAGGGCGAGGTACTGGTCGGTTCGCCCCGGGGCAGGGACGACCTCGAAGATGACGGCGATCATCGGCTGTCGGCGGCCTTCGGCAACACGTTGAACGTGACGTCGACGTTCTCGCAGAACGTCCGCGATTCGCGCAGGATAAAGCGTTCGCGCGCCGCGGTCAGGAAATTCTCGCGTCCTTCCGGGTCGGTCTTCAGCCGGGCCCGATAGCGCTCGTAGTCGGCCAGGTCGTTGAACGCGATCAGGCCCCAGCCGATGTCGTTTCTGCCCTCATGCGGCAGAAAGTAGCCGACCAGGTGTCCGCCGCAGCGCGGAAAGATGGTTGCCCAGCGCCGCGCGTAGGCTTCGAACGCAGCGCGCTGGAACGGGTCGATGCGGTACTCGATGAAGCATGTCAGGGCCATCGCGGATCTCCGTTTCGGTCTCGTCCGGCGATGCTGGCGCGATGGTGGCAAGCGACGGTTCGTTGTCGAGCGAAACATCCGGCGCTGCGCTGATCGAGAATCGCGGAAAGGTACACGGTCATGAATACCAACGACATTGCCCGGATCGCGGGGCTCGTGGGCGAGCCGACGCGTACCGCGATGCTGATCGAGCTGATGGACGGGCGCGCGCTGACGGCCGGGGAGCTGGCCCGCAGCGCCGGGGTCAGCGCCCAGACCGCCAGCCGGCACCTGGCGCTGATGGTCGAGGGCGGCCTGGTCCTGGCCACGGCACGGGGACGCCACCGCTACCATCGGCTGGCGTCGCGCGAGGTGGCCGCGATCATCGAGGCAATGATGCAGCTCGCCAGTCTCGACGACCGTCGCCGGCCGATCGCCACGGGGCCGAAGGACGCGGCGATGCGTCGGGCGCGGACCTGCTACGACCACCTGGCCGGAAGACTGGGGGTGGCGGTCGTCGATCACCTGGTCGCGGCCGGCGCCATCGAACTCGGTATCGACAGCGCGCGACCGACGCCGGCGCTGCCGCAGGTGCTGGCCGCGCTCGGCCCGGACCTGGTCGACGGGGACAGCCACTGCCGGCCCTGCATGGACTGGGCAGAACGCCGCCCGCATCTGGCCGGGCCGCTGGCGGTGCGGCTCTGCAACCACCTGCTGGCCCAGGGCTGGCTACGGCGGGCGCCGCGCGGTCGCGCGCTGGAGATCACCGGTACCGGTGCCCGGCAACTGGGGAACTGGCTCGGCGCCCGGCGCTGGTCGCAAGTCAACGGAGAGGCGTCGTAGCAGACGGCGCCTTCAGGTCGCAGCAGAGGGCGCTTTCAGAGGGGGCGGATCTCGACCTTGCGGAACCGGACGGTGCCGCGACCCCACTGCAGGCCTATCGGCCCGCTGGCGAACTTCGAATCCCGGACATCGACGGTCTTGACCCCGTTCAGCGTCACCACCAGCCGCGTCCCCACGGCCGCGATCTCGTACGTGTTCCAGCGGCCACCCGCTTTCGGCGCCGGCTGGGCGACGGGGGCCACCTTGACGATCGCACCGGTCGCGTAGGTCTGGTCGGGACGCTGGTCGAAGATGTTCGCCTCGTAGCAATTCTCGTCGGTCAGCTTCGCCGGATCCTGGCAGCGAAAGAAGATGCCGCTGTTGGCGTCGTCGCTGGACCAGAACTCGGCCCGCAGGTCGAAGTCGCGGTAGCTGTCTCTGGTCACGAGAAACGCCGGGTCCTTGCCTCCTGCCGTGGCCTGGATGGCGCCATCTGCCGCGGTCCAGTTGGCCTCGCCGACGCGAACGAAGTTCTGCAGCCCATTGGCGCCATCGATCAACCGTTGCCGGGAACCACCGGATCCACCGGTGGCGCATCCGGCCGTCGCCAACACGGTGGCGAACAGTACTGCCAGGCACGTCTTGCTGCTGTGCATCTCGATTCCTCCCGGAGTCCGCTGCCGGTCGAAGCGCCATCGACGCGGCCGGTCGACGATCGCCGGGCAGCGACGAATGATGGCGAATCGGGCGCCCGGGTGCAATCGCGTGTTCCGTTCGCCACGCCCCCGTGGCCTCGGGTGATTAGCGCGTTCGCTGCAGCCGTCGATCAGCGCGAGGCCGCACCGGGCGCTTCGCTCCAACCTCGATCAGCGCGAGGCCGCGCCGGGTGCTTCGCTCCAGCCCTCGACCCGGGCGTCGGGATGGCGATCGACGACGAAGCGCGGATCGATCGCGTGCTCGAGCCAGATCTTGGCGCCGGCCAGCACCAGCGCGAACCCGCCGGTTGCATCGAGCGCCTTCGCGACACTGTCGGCGCCGCTGCCGAAACCGCGATTCTCGACCGTGACCCAGCAGTCGTCGCCGCGCGCCTCGAAGCGCCACTCGACTTCGGTCGGGCTCTCCTGGACGTCCCAGTCGACGAGGATCCGGCGAGCGGGCTCGATTGCCTTGACGACGACCTCGGTCGCGACGCCGTACATCTCCCAGCTCCAGGTCACGCGGGCGCCCGGCGCAAGCCGACCGCTGCCGCTACTGAACCAGAACCGGGCCGTGATCGCCGGGTCTACGAAGGCCTCGAACACCTCGGACGTCGGTCGCCGGATCAGCATGCCGGCAGAGGCAACAGGGGCATTCATCGATCAGATTCTCCGTGCGCCGATCGAGCCGGCGAGATGGATCGAATCAAGAATCATACGTTCGGGCCCGTCGCGCAGGAGCGGTCGTCGGCCAATCCGGCCATCCAGACAAAAGCAATTCTCATTCACTTGCGGCGCGTCGGATTGGTGCGAGCTGCGGCGGTAGACTGTCTGTCTCACGGTCCGCCAGGACGCGAATGACGATCGACAGCACGGCATTGAACAACGCCCTCGCACGCGTCGTCGACCCGGAAACGGGTCGGGATCTGGGCGCCTCGGAAGCATTGAAGAACCTGCAGATCCACGACGGCGATGTCTCGCTAGACGTTGAATTGGGTTATCCGGCAGCGACCCTGATTCCCGCGCTGCGGCGGGCACTGGTCGCGGCGGCCCGAGCCGTTCCCGGTGTCGACAACGTCTCGGTCACGATCACCAGTCGGATCCCGAGCCACAGTGCGCGTCCCGGCGTCCAGCCGCTTGCCGGCGTGCGCAACCTGATCGCGGTTGGATCGGGCAAGGGTGGCGTCGGCAAGAGCACCACGGCAGTCAATCTGGCACTGGCCCTGGCGGCGGAGGGCGCGCGCGTCGGAATCCTCGATGCCGACATCCATGGCCCCAGCCTGCCGATGATGATGGGCATCGAAGCGCGACCCGAGAGCGTCGATGGCAAGACGATGGAGCCGCTCGAGAACTACGGTGTCCAGGTGATCTCGATCGGCTTCCTGATCGATGCGGACGACGCCATGGTCTGGCGGGGCGCGATGACCACTCAGGCGCTCGAACACTTGCTGCGGCAGACCAACTGGCACGATCTCGACTACCTGGTGGTCGACCTCCCCCCCGGCACCGGCGACATCCAGCTCACGCTGGCGCAGCGCGTCCCGCTCGCCGGTGCGGTCATCGTGACTACGCCGCAGGACGTGGCGCTGATCGATGCCCGCAAGGCGGTGAAGATGTTCGAGAAGGTCGGCGTCCCGGTACTGGGTGTCGTCGAGAACATGGCGGTCCACGTCTGCAGTCGCTGCAATCATGTCGAGCACATCTTCGGCGCCGATGGCGGCAAGCGGATGGCGGCTGACTTCGGGCTCGACTACCTCGGTGCGCTGCCGCTGGCGATGCAGATCCGGTTGCAGACCGACGGCGGTCATCCGACGGTGGTCGCCGATCCCGACGGCGAACTGGCCGGGATCTACCGCAACGTGGCCCGCCGGGTCGCGGTGGGCTTGGCCGATCGGGCCCGCGAACTCGCCCGATTCCCGACCATCACCATCTCCGAGACCACCTAGTGTGGTGAATCAGAGATTCGCAGGGGCCATGACGAGGCGCAACGGGGCTAGCGCAAGGCGCGTGATCGGGCCGATACCTGTCGGTATCGACCCGGTCGCGCAACGCCGCGATCTCCCCGTTGCGCCTCGCCCCGAAGGGGTTTGGCCAGATCGCGCCCGCGCGCCTTGTCAGCCCCGTTGCGGCCCGTCTCGATGCCATCTGGTTGATGCCATGTACTGTGAGACAGCAGACCAGCAGGGGGCGACACGATGCATGAGCGCCCGGGTTTGACCGTTGCCGTCGTGATGCGGCGCGAACGCCTCAGCGGCGCCGCCGCGAAATGGATCTCATGGCGCTGGGTGCTGGACGATGTCGTGCCTCACGACCGGCTCTGCCTCCCCGAGGGCATCGCGGATCCGTTCCGGCTCGAGGACGCCACCGACGCCGAGGGTGGCGACATCGCGGACCGGACCGACGCCGAGACCGGCTCCGGCGGGGCAGTCACCGCCGCCGGCGAGGTAGTCACCGCCGCCGGCGAGGTTGCCGCGGACGAGTATTGGATGTTCCCCAATTTCCGGGTCGAGCTGTTTCGCGACGATGCCGAAGGGCTGTACCTCAACCTGACCACGCCGCGGCCGTGCTTCTGGGTGCTCTGGCGTCACGAGCATGAGAGCGATCCGGCTGCGTTGCCGCAGCCGCAGGTGGTGACGCTGAGTTATCACGACGCCGGCCGCTGGCTCGACGCCCAGGAGCGGGTCGACCAGGTGCCGGCGCCCGGCGACGTGATCGACTGGACCCGGGCGTTCGTCGCCGAGCACTACCACCCCGAGCCCAAGCGGCGCCGACGGCCGCAGAGCTTTCAGCCGCTGACCGACCGTTTCGGCAACCCGGCGCGCGTGGCCACCGGCAAGGAGCGTGGCGCTGGCGGAGGGCATCGTGGCGAATGACGATCCCGGCTTCCTGCGCCGCTGGTCGCGGCGCAAGGCGGCGGTCCGTGGCGATTCGAGTCGCGTCGAGCCACTACCCGATGAGACGGGTCGCGATGAGACGGTTCGCGATGAGACCGCTCGCAACGGGGCCGCTCGCAATGAGACAGTTCGCGACGAGACCGTTCGCGACGAGACCGTTCGCGACGAGACCGTTGGCGCTGGGACCGTTCGCGATGCGGCACCCAGCCCCGTCGGCATCGGGACCGCAGGGTCGGCGCCAGACGCCCGGGACCGCGAGCTGCCGACCATGGCCGATGTCGCCGCCTTGACGCCCGACTCTGATTTCTCGCGCTTCGTCGGCCGCCAGGTCGGTGCCGGCGTCCGCAACGCCGCGATGCGCAAGCTGTTCTCGGACCCGTCGTTCAACGTGATGGACGGTCTCGATGTCTACATCGATGACTACAGCAAGCCCGAGCCCCTGCCGGCGACCCTGGCGCGAAGACTGGCCAGTGCCCGCTTCATGAACCTGTTCGGCGAGAGCAACGACGAGATGGCGTCGGCCACCGATGAGACCGGCGCGAACGCCGTCGGTCTCGGGACACAGGCCGCCGCTGCACTACCGGATTCCGAGGCAGACGATCCCTCGACCGCAGGCCAGGCGGTCGGATCCGAAGAGAGCCCTGCGACCGACGCCCCCGCGCCGGCCGACGCCGCGCTGACCGGAGCCGCGCCGACCGGAGCCGCGCCGACCGGAGCCGCGCCGACCGGAGCCGCCGCACCGGCCGAAGCCGCGCCCGGCGACACCAGCCCGCCGGACAGGGGACCCGTCACGCCACTCGACAGCACGGCTTCGACCGAGCCGGACCCGCACCGCAGGCGAACATGACCACGACCCTGATCTGCAACTGCAATCGGACGATGGCGCTCGACACGCGCGCCCTGGCGCAAGTGCTTGGCGGGACGCTGACTGAACACACGACGCTGTGCCGGCGCGATGCACCGGCATTCCAGCGCGCGGCCCGTGACGGCGATGACCTGGTGGTCGGCTGCACCCAGGAGAGCGCGCTGTTCGTCGAACTGGCCGAGCACACCGAGGGCAGCGCGCCGCTCGACGTCCGCCCGATCCGGTTCGTCAACATCCGCGAGACCGGGGGCTGGGGACAGGAGGGGAGGAAGGCGACGCCGAAGATGGCGGCACTGCTCGCCGCCGCGCGGCTGCCCGATCCCGAACCGGTGCCGACGGTGACCTACCGTAGCGAAGGCCGGCTGTTGATCATCGGGCCGCTCGATCGCGCCGAGGCGATCACTCGTCTGCTCGAGGATACCTTGCAGGTGACGGTGTTCGCGACCGGCGGCGCCGGCGAGCAGGTGCGCCGCCACCCCGTCATCGCGGGCAACGGTCTGGAGGTCGACGGTTGGCTCGGTGCCTTCGACGTACGCTGGCGCGCCGACAACCCGATCGATCTCGACCTGTGCACGCGCTGCAATGCCTGCGTCGCGGCCTGCCCCGAGGAGGCGATCGGACTCGACTACCAGATCGACCTCGAGGTCTGCGCGAGCCACCGGATCTGCGTCAAGGTCTGCCAGGCCGCCGGTGCGATCGACTTCCAACGTGAGCCGCAGTGGCGCGAAGCACGCTTCGATCTGGTGCTCGACCTGCGCGTCGACTCCGCGTTCTCGCGGCATGCGCCACCGCAGGGTTACTTCCACCTGCCGTCGTCGGCCGATCCCGATCGTCAACTGAGGGCGCTGTTCGAACTGCGCGACCGAGTCGGCGAGTTCGAGAAGCCGCGTTTCTTCCGCTACCGCGCCAATATCTGCGCCCACGGCCGCAACGAGCAGGTCGGTTGCCGCGCCTGTATCGACGTCTGTTCGGCGCAGGCGATCGTCTCCCGGCTCGATGACGAGGAACGGCGCAACCAGGTCGAGGTCAACCCGCACCTGTGCATCGGCTGCGGTGCCTGCACCACCGTCTGCCCGACCGGAGCGCTGGGTTTCGCCTATCCGAGCGCGGCCGAGCAGGGGCGCCGACTGCGGACGCTGCTCGCGACCTACGCCAAGGCCGGCGGGCGCGATCCGGTGGTGCTGATCCACAGCCAGCAGGCCGGGGCCGCCCGCATTGCCGAACTCGGTCGCGCGGCGGCGCTCGACGAGCAGATCCACGGCCTGCCGTCACGGGTGATCCCGTTCGCCGCTTGGCACACGGCCAGTCTCGGGCTCGACATCTGGCTCAGCTCGATCGCCTGGGGAGCGAGCCAGGTCTGGGTGCTGGCCACTGACGAGGAGGCGCCGCAGTACCTGGGCGCGCTCGACGAACAGCTGAAGGTCGGCAATGCCATCCTGCAGGGTCTCGGCTATCGCTGCGAAGCCGGCAGCGATCATCTGCGCCTCCTGACCATCGGTACTGCCGCGGGCGGCAGCGCCACGGCATCGCGCGCGGCCGGGCCGGCGGTGCTCGTGAAGGGACCGCAGCTGATCGATCCGGGCCTGCAAGAGCTCGATCGGGCGCTGCAGGCGGTGCCGGCAGAGAGGCCGGGATCGGCCGCCAGCTTCGGAGTCCAGGCCGACAAGCGCGCGACGCTCGAACTGGCGCTCGATCACCTGATCCGGCAGGCACCGGCCGCTGCCCATCAGCCGGTCGGTGCTGCGACCGACGCCGGCGCCGCGATCGCGTTGCCGCGCGCGGGCAGCCCCTTCGGCCGGGTCGTGGTCGACGCCGAGCGCTGCACGCTGTGCCTGGCGTGTGTCGGCGCCTGTCCGGCCAGCGCGCTGCAGGACAACCTCGAGCGACCACAGTTGCGCTTCATCGAGAAGAACTGCGTGCTCTGCGGCCTGTGCGAGCGCACCTGCCCCGAGGATGCGATCACCCTCGAGTCCCGGCTGCTGCTGACCGAGGCCCGCCGCCAGCCGCGGGTGGTCAACGAGCAGCCGCCGTTCGCCTGCATCCAGTGCGGCAAGCCGTTCGGTACCGTCAAGGCGATCGAGACCATGATCGTGCGGCTGTCCGGCCACCAGATGTTCCAGGGAAGAGCGCTCGACCGATTGCGGATGTGCAGCGACTGCCGGGTCATCGACCTGCACACCGCCAACGACGAGACCCGGATCGACGCTCCCTGACCGCGCGATGATGTCGGGTTCGCTGGAAACGGACGAGGAAGCGGCACGTGCCCAGACCTATGGGTTGCTGTCGCGGCTGTTCTACGCGCCGATGGACGACGCGCTCCGTCGCCAGTTGCTCGCTGCCGCGCCGGCAACCCCTGCCGGCGACGGCCCTGTCGGGGCTGCCCTGGCGGTGTTGGCCGAAGGTGCCCGCAGCGCCGACGTCGGGGCGCTGGCCGACGAGTACGACGCGCTTTTCGGCGGCGTCGGCAAGCCGGAGGTGATGCTCTATGGCTCGCACTACCTGAGCGGTTTCCTCAACGACCGGCCGCTCGCTGCACTGCGAACGGATCTGGGGATATGGGGGCTCGAGCGGGCACCGGCGATGTCCGAACCGGAGGATCACCTCGCCTACCTGTGCCAGGTGATGCGCTGGCTGATCGTCGGCGACGATCCGGCGATCGCGAATCTCGCCAACCAGCAGCGGTTCTTTGCCCGCCACCTGCAGCCGTGGGTGCCCGCGCTGTGCGCCGCGATCGAGGGTCACCCGGCAGCCCGGTTCTACGCACTTGCCGGACACTTCCTCGGCGCATTCATCGCGGTCGAGACCCAGGCGTTCGACATGTTCGATGAGTAGCCGCGTCACGAGGCGCCGCGGCCCTGCAACAGTCCGACAGACGTCGATCCTGTGTCACGTTTTTCGACCGAATGCGGTGCCATGCTGCGGTTTGAGTTTGCGCGCTCGGAGGTTCACGCACCGGTTCGATGCTGCGGCGCAGCGCAACGAAACCCCGTGTCGATACCGCCGAGCGCGCAAAAGTGGTGCAAAGTGCGCACAATAGAATCCTCAATGCTGGAGATGCAGCTAGCCGAACAATGGAGTAGGGCGCAGCAGGACACACCTGCGCGTGACAAGGGGACAAGCATGAGTCAAGACCCTAGCGACAACACCGGCCGCCCGGACACCGCGCAACCGAAGCGCCAGGCGCGCCGCCGCGCGCTGTTCGCCGGGGCCGGCGCAGCGGGCCTCGCCGCTGGCGCCGGCATGGCCGCTCGCACCGGCGATCCGGCGCCGGTCGATCCGACAACCACGGCGCCGCGGACGCCACCGCCACGCGGCGGTGGCTACGCGCTCACCGAGCACGTCAAGCACTATTACCGGACCACGCGCATCTGACCGTACAAGCGCATCAGGCGAACGGAGTTCCGACCATGCTGACCCGCAAGCGCCACGGCGAATCGCGCACCGACGGTTCGCTCCCACCGATCACCCCCGCGTTGGTCCACAGCCTCGGTCGTGGTCTGGCCAATGCCCTGCCGACGATGAACCGACGCACTTTTCTGCGTCGCTCCGGCATCGGCGTCGGTCTCGGCATCGGGACCACGCAACTGAACCTGGTCCGCCAGGCTCAGGCTGCGCCCAAGGGCTCGATCGACGGTTCGGGCAAGATCGAAGTCAAGCGTACCGTCTGCACCCACTGCTCGGTCGGTTGCGCCAGCGACGCGGTCGTCGAGAACGGCGTCTGGGTCCGCCAGGAGCCGGTATTCGATTCACCGATCAATCTCGGCGCGCACTGTGCCAAGGGCGCCGCGCTGCGCGAGCACGGCCACGGCGAGTACCGGCTGCGCTATCCGATGAAACTGGTCGACGGCAAGTACCAGCGGATCAGCTGGGACCAGGCGCTCGACGAAATCACCGCCAGGATGAACGAGCTGCGCAAGGCCAGCGGCGCCGATGCGCTCTACTTCATCGGTTCGTCCAAGCACAGCAACGAGCAGTCGTACCTGCTGCGCAAGTGGGTCAGCCTCTGGGGCAGCAACAACTGCGATCACCAGGCCCGGATCTGCCACTCGACCACGGTCGCCGGGGTAGCCAACACCTGGGGCTACGGCGCGATGACGAACTCGTACAACGACATGCAGAACAGCAAGGTCGCGATCTACATCGGTTCCAATGCCGCCGAGGCTCATCCGGTCAGCATGCTGCACATGCTGCATTCGAAGGAAACCGGCTGCAAGATGATCGTGGTCGACCCGCGCTTCACTCGCACCGCTGCCAAGGCCGACGAGTACGTGCGGATCCGTTCCGGCACCGACATTGCCTTCCTTTTCGGCCTGCTCTACCACATCTTCAGCAACGGCTGGGAGGACAAGAAGTACATCGACGATCGCGTCTACGGGATGGACAAGGTCAAGGCCGACGTACTGGCCAAGTGGACGCCGGACAAGGTCGAGGAGGCCTGCGGCGTCAAGCCCGAGCGGATGCTGCAGATCGCCACGATGCTCAACGAGAATCGCCCCGGCACGATCGTCTGGTGCATGGGCCAGACCCAGCACACGATCGGCAACGCGATTGTCCGTGCCTCGTGCATCCTGCAACTGGCGCTGGGCAACATCGGGGTGAGCGGCGGCGGCGCCAACATCTTCCGTGGCCACGACAATGTGCAGGGCGCGACCGACGTCGGACCCAATCCCGATTCGCTGCCCGGCTACTACGGCATTGCCGAGGGGTCGTGGAAGTTTTTCGCGAGCGCCTGGGGCGTCGACTACGACTGGCTCAAGGGCCGGTTCGGCGCGCCGGAACTGATGACGCGGTCGGGCCTGACCGTCTCGCGCTGGATCGACGGTGTGCTCGAGCCCAAGGAGACGCTCGACCAGCCGTCCAACGTCCGCGGGCTTTTCTTCTGGGGCCATGCGCCGAACTCGCAGACCCGCGGTCTGGAGATGAAGCGGGCGATGGACAAGCTCGACCTGCTGGTGGTGATCGATCCGTATCCGTCGGCCACTGCGGCGATGGCCGCGATGCCCGGCCGCCCCGAGGACAAGAACCCCAATCGGGCCGTCTATCTACTGCCGGCGGCAACCCAGTTCGAGACCAGTGGCTCGGCCACGGCTTCGAATCGCTCCGTCCAATGGCGGGAGATGGTGATCGAGCCGCTCTGGGAGAGCCGCAGCGACCACATGATCATGGACCAGTTCGCGCAGAAGCTCGGCTTCGCCAAGGAACTGGTCAAGAACTACAAGATGCAGAAGATCAAGGGCATGGACGAGCCGATGCCCGAGGAGATCCTGCGCGAGATCAATCGCTGCACCTGGACCATCGGCTATACCGGCCAGAGTCCGGAACGGCTCAAGGCGCACATGCGCAACATGGGAGCGTTCGACGTCAAGACGCTCAAGTGCCGGGGCAAGGTCGTCGACAAGGAGACCGGATACGATCTGAGCGGCGACTACTTCGGGCTGCCGTGGCCGTGCTATGGCACGCCCGAACTGAAGCACCCGGGCTCGCCGAACCTCTACGACACCTCGAAGCACGTGATGGATGGCGGCGGCAACTTCCGCGCCAACTGGGGTGTCGAGCGCGAGGGCGTCAATCTGCTGGCCGGCGACGGGTCGCATTCGCTCGGTGCCGAGATCACCACCGGGTATCCGGAACTGACCGATGCGCTGTTGAAGAAACTCGGCTGGTGGGATGAACTGACGCCGGAGGAGAAGGCCCAGGCCGAAGGCAAGAACTGGAAGACCGATCCGTCGGGCGGGATGATGCGCGTGTTCATGAAGAACCACGGCTGCCATCCGTTCGGCAACGCCAAGGCGCGGGCCGTGGTCTGGAACTTCCCGGATGACGTGCCGCAGCACCGCGAGCCCATCTATGGAATCCGGCCGGACCTGGTCGCGAAGTATCCGACCCACGACGATGTCAAGAAAGCGTGGCGGATGCCGGTCTTGTTCAGGTCGCTGCAGCAGAAGAATGTCGACGACAAGCTGCACGAGAAGTTCCCGCTGATCATGACCAGCGGACGGCTGGTCGAATACGAGGGCGGCGGCGAGGAGACGCGCTCGAACCCCTGGCTGGCCGAACTGCAGCAGGAGATGTTCGTCGAGATCAATCCGGCGGCGGCCGCCCAGCGCGGAATCAAGAACGGCTCGCGGGTCTGGGTCTCGACGCCGACCGGGGCGCGACTCAATGTGCAGGCGCTGGTCACCGAGCGTGTCGGACCGGACACGGTGTTCCTCCCGTTCCACTTCTCCGGTCGCTGGCAGGGCCAGGACTTGAAGGCGTACTACCCGGAAGGCGCAGCGCCGGTGGTCCGCGGCGAGGCGATCAATACCGCCACGACCTACGGCTATGACATCGTCACGATGATGCAGGAAACCAAGACGACGATCTGCAACGTCGAGCGGGCGGCCTGATCGGCGGCCCGCAATCGGAAACAGATCACGGGATCGCTACCAGAGCCCACGAGCGCTGAGATCGGAGAGCCGACATGGCACGAATGAAGTTCATCTGCGACGCCGAACGCTGCATCGAATGCAACGGCTGCGTCACCGCCTGCAAGAACGAGCACGAGGTCCCTTGGGGCGTAAATCGCCGCCGCGTGGTGACGCTGAACGACGGCGTCCCGGGCGAACGTTCGATCTCGGTTGCCTGCATGCACTGCAGCGACGCGCCTTGCATGGCCGTGTGCCCGGTCAACTGTTTCTACCGCACCGACGAAGGCGTCGTGCTACACGACAAGGACGTCTGCATCGGGTGCGGCTACTGCTCGTATGCCTGTCCGTTCGGCGCGCCGCAGTTCCCGTCGGCCGGCACCTTCGGCGTCCGCGGCAAGATGGACAAGTGCACGTTCTGCGCCGGCGGCCCCGAGGCCAACGGTACCGAGGCCGAGTTCGACAAGTACGGGCGCAACCGCCTGGCCGAAGGGAAGTTGCCGGCCTGTGCCGAGATGTGCTCGACCAAGGCGCTGCTGGCCGGCGACGGCGACGTCGTCGCCGACATCTTCCGCACCCGCGTGATGCAGCGTGGCAAGGGCGCGGAGGTCTGGGGCTGGGGCACGGCCTACGGCTCGAAGCAGGCCGGACGGCCGGGGAGGCCGTCATGAGGCTTGGCCACGGCACCCTCGTTGCGGCGGCGGCCATGGTCGCCGGGGTGGCGCTCGCGGCCTGCTCCGAGAAGCCGCAAACGGCGGGCGGGGCGATCAAGTCGGATCGCGAGTCCTACAGCGGTGTCGGCAACAGCCAGTTCGCCGCAAGGGGCTGGAACGCTGGGGACAAGGCAGGCTGGGAGCAGCAACTCAAGGCCCGCACCATCAACGGTCAGAACGACTATGTCCGTATCGCCAATTGACCCGGGCCGGCCCTCGGGGCAGCGGTTGCGGCCGATGCCGGGTCCGCTGGCCGCGCAGTGCGTCGACGCGTCGGCGCGTGTGTGGCCGTCCGGCTGGCTTGCGGCCGCCGTGGTGGCCGCGGGCATGGCGCTGACGGGCCTGTCGCTACCAGCATCCGACGCTCACGCCCAGGCCGCTCCGCAAGCCGCTGCGCCGGCTCCAGCCAACGTCGAGTCCGCGCCGCAAAGCCCGCCAGCGCCGAAATCCTCGCAGACCCAGGGCGACATCAAGGACGCTGTCAACGACGCCAAGCCGGACGCGTCCACCGAGCAGGCCGGCGCCGAGCGCAACCCGGGCAGCGACGAACTCAAGGGCAGTGCCGAGGCCCACTCCGGGGCGCAGAAGCTCGATGCGCCCGCCGCCGAGCCCACGGGCCGGGCCGCTCCGCAAGCTGCTCCGCAGACCGCTCCACAGGTAGCCCCGCAGGCCGCTCCGCAAACCCCGGCAGCGCCGAAATCCTCGCAGACCCAGGGCGACGTCAAGAACGCTGTCAACGACGCCAAGCCGGGCGCGTCCACCGAGCAGTCCGGCGCCGAGCGCAACGCGGGGAGCAATGAGGTCAAGGGCAGCGCCGAGGCCCACTCCGGGGCGCAGAAGCTGGATGCGCCCGCCGCTGAGCCCACGGGCCAGGCCGCTGCGCAGGCACCTCTGCAGGCCGCTCCGCAGACACCCCCGCAGGCCGTTCCGCAGGCTCCTCCGCAGACACCCCCGCAGGCCGTTCCGACTACTACCCCGCGGACCGCTCCGCAGAACCCGCCGGCGACGACATCGCCAACGGGGCCGGGCAACGTCAAGAGCGTCAGCATCCACGACGTCGCCCCGGACGCGTCCGAGGATCCGAAATATCTCGAGCAGACCAACGCCGAGCGCAATCGGGTGCAGCCCGGCAACAACGCGCCGATCTGGCGCCAGGTGGGGCAGGGCGTGACCGGAACGACGTCGCTGCCCTATGCCGAGGCCGGCAACCTGATCCAGCCGTTCGTCCAGTACCCGGGCTCGCGGGTCACCAACGCCGGCGAGGCCTGGCGCCAGGTCCGCAACAACTGGTTGATCCCGTACGGCGGCTCGCTGATCGTGATCGCACTGGTGGCGCTGGCCCTGTACTACTTCACCAAGGGGCCGATCGGCCTGCACCATCCCGAGACCGGGCGCAAGATCGAGCGCTTCACTTATTTCGAGCGGGCCGCGCACTGGGTCAATGCGATCGCCTTCGTCACGCTCGCGCTGTCGGGTATCGTCATGGCGTTCGGCAAGTTCCTGTTGCTGCCGCTGCTCGGGCCGACGCTGTTCGGGTTGCTGACCTACGGGCTGAAGAACGTCCACAATTTCGTCGGGCCGCTGTTCGCGGTCTCGCTGGTGGTGGTGTTCCTGACCTTCATCCGCGACAACAAGCCGCGGCGCGAGGATCTGCAGTGGTTGCGCACGGGTGGCGGGCTGTTCGGTGGCCAGGAAGTTCCGTCGCACCGCTTCAATGCCGGCGAGAAGATCGTCTTCTGGGGGGGCGTGCTGACGCTCGGACTGGTGGTGGTCGGCTCCGGGTTGTTCCTCGACAAGCTGATTCCGGCCGTCGGTTATACCCGCGGCAACATGCAGATCGCCCACCTGCTCCATGCCAGCGCCGCGGCGGTGATGATGGCGCTGTTCCTCGGCCATATCTATCTCGGCACGATCGGCATGCGCGGTGCGTTCCGGGCGATGAAGACCGGCTATGTCGACGAGACCTGGGCCAAGGAACATCACAAGCTCTGGTACGACGACATCCGGGCCGGGAAGATCCCCGCGCAGCGCTCGGGGACCGACGTCCCCGAAGGCGGTGGCCTGGCGCCGCGCACTGCAGGGGCGTGATGGGCAGACAGGTGGACGGCGCCGGCGATGCCCGTCTCGGCGGTGGTGGCGTTTCCCCAGTCGCGCGTTCGATCGTCGACGAGCGCGAGCGTCAGCGCCTGCTGCCGCGGCTGAGCGAGGCGCGGGCGCCGCTCACGCGCCAGGTCGAAGTGGTCGACGAGTACGGCGTCGTCAAGCCGATGTCGATCCCGGCCGAGCGTGACCTGACGATCTACGTCGACAAGCGTGAGCTGGTCACGCTGATGACGCTGGGTGCCTTTCCCGAATGGCTGGTGCTGGGCTACCTGTGCAACCAGCGGCTGATCCGCTCGGCCACCGAGGTCGAGTCGATCACTGTCGATTGGGAGGTCGGCGCCGCCGCGGTACGAACCCGAGCCGGCATCGACAGCATCGAGGCCCGCACCGCGCACCGGGTCGTGACCACCGGCTGCGGCCAGGGCAGCGTCTTCGGCGACCTGATGGGCGCGCTCGATGCGGCCGTGCTGCCCCCGGGTCCAAGGTTGCGCCAGTCGCAACTGTTCGCGCTGATCAACACCGTGCGGCTCAAGGACACGATCTACAAGCGGGCAGGCGCGGTCCACGCCTGCGCGCTGTTCGACGGCGACCGGCTGCAGGTGTTCATCGAGGACGTCGGCCGCCACAACGCGATCGATTCCATCGCCGGTTGGCTCGAGTTGCAGGGGCTCGCCGTCCGGCAGTCGGCGCACAAGGTGTTCTACACCACCGGGCGGCTGACCAGCGAGATGATGATCAAGGCGGCGCAGATGGGCATCGGGGTCGTGGTCTCGCGCAGCGGCATGACCGAGATGGGCCTCGATGTCGCGCAGCGCGCGGGCCTCTGCGCGATCGGCCGGGCCACGCACCAGCACTATTACTGCTTCACCCATCCCGATCGCCTGATCCGCGACGTGCCCCTGCCGGCGCGACCCGGCGATCGGGCGGCCTGATCGCAGCGTTGACGGGCGATCCCTTCGCCGGCGACGGCACCGGCTTGCCGGACCCGCTCCCGACCGAAGCGGGCGCGATCACGGCGGTGATCCTAGCCGGTGGCCAGGGCTCGCGGATGGGCGGCATCGACAAGGGGCTCCAGCAACTGGACGGGATGCCGCTCGCCCTGCACGCTATGGTCAGGCTCCAGCAGCAGGGACCGCTGGTCGGCGCGATCATGATCAATGCCAACCGCAACCTCGGCGTCTACGAAGGCTTCGGAGTGCCGGTCTGGCCCGACATCGTCGGCCACTACGAAGGGCCGCTGGCGGGTTTTCTCACGGCGCTGGAGCACTGCGAGACGCCGTATCTGCTGACCGTCCCTTGCGATTCACCGCGGTTCCCGCTCGACCTGGCCGAGCGGCTGGCCGATGCGCTGGTAGGCGACCGCGCCCGTATCGCGATGGCCGCGACGGTCGAGGACGAACGGACGGTGATGCAACCGGTGTTCTGTTTGCTGCGGGTCGAGCTGGTCGAGAGCCTGGCTGCGTTCATCAACGCCGGCGGCCGCAAGATCGGCGCCTGGACCGGCGGCGAGCGCACGGTCGTCGTCCCGTTCGACCGGCCCGGTGACGATCCGGAGGCTTTCGCCAACGCCAACACGCGGGCCGAGTTGCAGGCGCTCGAACGGGGGCGTTCGGGGCCGGGTCCGACCGGCTGAGCGCCGCGCCGTGGAGACCTTCGCCGATGCCGTCGGCAGCGCAATCGAACTGTTGATCCGCGGCGATGCGCGCCTGATCCGGGTCGTGGCCCTGTCGCTCGCGGTCAGCGCGACGGCCACGGTGCTCGCGACCGCCGGTGGCCTGCTTCTGGGCGCCTGGCTCGCGGTCGGCCAGTTCCGCGGCCGGCGCGCCGTGCTGGTGGTGCTGAATACCCTGCTGGCGCTGCCCTCGGTGGTGGTGGGCCTCGTGGTCTATCTGCTGTTGTCGCGCGCCGGACCATTGGGCGCGTTCGGTATCCTGTTCACGCCGACGGCGATGGTGATTGCCCAGACGCTGCTGGTGCTTCCGATCGTGACGGCGCTGTCGCGACAGACGGTCGAAGACGCACTCGAGGAGCAGGGTGACCAGCTGCGATCGCTCGGTGCCGGGCGGCTGCTCTGTGCGCTGATCCTGCTCTGGGATGAGCGGATGGCGCTGGTCACGCTGGGCCTGGCGGCATTCGGCCGCGCGATCTCGGAGGTCGGCGCGGTGATGATCGTCGGTGGCAACATCGATGGCGTGACCCGGGTGATGACGACCACGATCGCGCTCGAGACCAGCAAGGGCGACCTGCCACTGGCGCTCGGGCTCGGGTTGGTTCTGCTGCTGGTGGTGCTGCTGCTCAACCTGGTGATCGCGCTGCTGCGAGACTGGCGGCCCCGTGCCAACCCGGCGGCCGCGTAGCGGGTCGACGCAGCGCGGCGCCGGCAAAGGATGACGATGACGGGACCGGAGTCTGATCCCATGCTGGTCGCCGCAGCCGCAGCCGCAGCCCGCGACGGGCCGGATCCGCCCGCCGCATACGGCCTCCCGGACCAGGTGCCACGGCCGCCGGCAGCCACGACGCAGTCCGACGGCGGCCCTGTCCAACTCGAACTGCGCGATGCTGAAGTCCGGTTCGAGGGCAGGGTCGCACTGACCGATATCTCGCTGTCGGTCCGCGCCGGCGAGCGGGTTGCCGTGGTCGGAGCCAACGGTTCAGGCAAGACGACGCTGCTGCGGGCACTGCACGGACTGGTTCCGCTGTCCCGAGGTCAGCGCCATTGCGCGACCGACGGCGATGGCCGGCCGTTGCGTCAGGCCATGGTTTTCCAGCGGCCGGTGATGTTGCGGATGTCGTGTCGCGCCCAGCTCACACTGGCGCTCTGGCTGGGCGGGATTCCCCGCGGTCAGCGGGTCGAGCGGATTGCGCGCGCGCTCGCGCGCGTTGGATTGCAGGCCCGGGCGCGACAGAATGCCAGGGCGCTGTCAGGCGGGCAGCAGCAGCGATTGGCGCTGGCCCGCGCCTGGGTGCTGACGCCGCAGATCCTGTTCCTCGACGAGCCCACCGCGAACCTCGATCCGACCGCCAAGCGCGAAGTCGAGATCCTGATCGAGGATTTTGCCGCCGAGGGGTTGACGCTGGTCATGAGTTCGCACAACCTTGGCCAGGTCAAACGCTTGGCCAGTCGCGTCCTCTATCTCGAGGAGGGTCGGCTGTTGGCCGATAGCGATACCGAGCGGTTCTTCAACGGCCACCTGCCGCGCGAGGCCGAACTGTTCCTCAAAGGAGAATTGCCGTGGGGCTGAATGCTGCCATCGCCCGTTGGTTTCACGCCCGCAGGCAATCACCGTCTGCGACGGCGCCGTTTGCAACGGCACCATTTGCGATGACTCCGTGCGCGAAGACTCCGTTCGCAAGAACTCCGTTCGCGACGACAGTGCTCGCGATGACAGCGATCGCGGCGGCGCAGTTGCTGCCGCTGCCGGTGTCGGCGCAGGAGCGCTTCATCATCGTGGCATCGACCACGTCGACCGAGCAGTCGGGCCTGTTCGGCAAGCTGCTTCCGGCATTCACCGAGGCGACCGGCATCAGTGTCCGGGTCGTGGCCGTCGGTACCGGCCAGGCGCTCGACATGGCGCGCCGCGGCGACGCCGACGTGCTGTTCGTCCACGACGAGGCTGCCGAGGAAAAGTTCGTCGCCGAGGGGTATGGAATCCGGCGCTTTCCGGTGATGTACAACGACTTCGTCATCGTCGGGCCCAAGGGCGATCCGGTCGCGG
>JBEVJQ010000365.1:0-5360 GCA_040510055.1 Burkholderiaceae bacterium
CAAGGCGCCACGGCCGCTGGTTGGCGATGCGGCGTCACGGCCGCTGGCTGGCGCGCCGCAGTCGATGGCTGGCGAGCGATCGCTGCGGTCGCTGACGGGCGACGTCCGACCGCTTTCGTTCGACGAATTGCAACGGCCAGCCCTGGCCGTCGTCGTCGCCGGCGTCAGTGGCAGCGGCAAGACGACTGTCGGGACGCACCTGGCGCAGCGCCTGAGCGCGCGGTTCCTCGACGCCGACGATTTTCATCCCGCGGCCAACATCGCGAAGATGGCCCGGGGCGAACCGCTGGACGACGCCGACCGGCGGCCCTGGCTCGCGGCGCTGAACCAGGCGTTGGCCATGCATCTCGAATCCGGGGAATCGGTCGTGCTGGCCTGCTCGGCGCTCAAGCGGGCCTACCGCGATCGGCTGACGGCGGGCCTGCCCAATGCTGTCTGCGTGATGCTTTCGGGTTCACGGGAGCTGCTCCAGGCGCGAGTGAGTGAGCGCCAACATCGCTTCATGCCGGCTTCGTTACTCGACAGTCAGCTGGCCACACTGGAGCCACTCGACCCGTTGCGCGAGGCAGTCGGTCGGTGGGCGGTGGACACCGATCGGCCTGTGGCCGAGATCCTCGAAGACATCGTCGCGACGCTCAAGGCTGCTCCAGCCCCGACGTCCTGACCGCTGCCACGGCCGCGGCTCAGTGCGGTCGCGGCTCAGCGTGACCGCGGCTCAGCGTGACCGCTCGGCTCAGCGTGACCGCCGGCTCAGCGAGACCGCCGGCTCAGCGAGACCGCTCGGCCCAGGTGGCGCCGGCTTCGAGCGCGAGCAGCCCAGCCGCACGCGGGCCCCAGGTACCCGACGGATATGGCGCCAGCGGGGAGCCGGCAGCCAGGAACGCTTCGCGCAGCGCATCGACGAAGCGCCACTGGGCGCGGACCTCGTCGCCGCGGAGGAACAGATCGAGCCGACCGCGGAGGATGTCGGTGAGCAGCCGCTCGTAGGCGTCGCGGACCGGTACTCGCCAGGTGTCGAAGAAGTCGAGGTCGAGCATCACCGGACGGAGCCGCTGGCGATCGCCGGGCTCCTTGGCCAGCAGATGGAGCTGGAGACGGTCGTCGGGCTGCAGCTGGACGACCAGCCGATTCCCGGCCCAGTGGCCGGCCACCGACCGGAACAACGGCACCGGTACGTCACGGAACTGGACAACGATCTCGGCGAGACGCTCCGGCAGTCGCTTGCCGGTACGCACGAGAAACGGCACGCCGGCCCAGCGCCAGGTCCGGACCTCGGTGTGGAAGGCAACGAAGGTCTCCGTCATCGAATCGGGGCGCACGCCGGGCTCGTCGCGGTAGCCGCGCCCGGGCGCGGCGTCGCCGCCCTTGTTGGAACCCGAGTCGGGCCCGTACTGGCCGAACACGGCCTTCGGGGTCGAGCCATCGAAACTCGGCACGTGCAGCGCCCGCAGGACCTTGAGCTTTTCGTCGCGCAGCGAATCGGCTTCGAGGTCGATCGGCGGCTCCATCGCCAACGTCGCCAGCAACTGCAGCATGTGGCTCTGGACCATGTCGCGAAGCGCGCCGGTGTGGTCGTAGAACGGGGCCCGGTCCTCGACACCGAGCCGCTCGGCGATGGTGATCTGGACGCTGGCTACGTGTTCCCGATTGAACAGCGGATCGAAAATGAGATTGCCGAGCCGCAGAGCCAGCAGGTTCAGCACCGCCTGTTTGCCCAGATAGTGGTCGATCCGGTAGACCTGCGACTCGTCGAATCGCTCAGCGACCAGCGCCTCGATCTGCTCGGCCTCGGCGAGATTGCCGCCGAGCGGCTTTTCCAGCACCAGCCGCAATCGCGCCGGGTCGCGCGGCCCGTCGATCGCCCGGATCAGGTCGCCGAAGCGCGCCGGCGGCAGCGCCCCGAAGTGAACCACCGGTTCGGTCGCACCGGCCACGGCGGCCGCGAGGCGTTGGCCGGCGTCGACGGCCCCGAGCGTCACGGCCGCGGTCGCGAGGTACGGCGCCAGTGCCGGCAGCACTCGTCGCGCTTGCGTCTCGCCGGCCTCGTCGAGGAAGGCATCGGCCTGGGCCAGCGCCTCGGCGGCGGTCAAGGGGTTGCGCTGGGCCAGGATGATCCGCGCGTTGTCGGGCAGGTAGCCGGTCGCTGCGAGTTGGGCCAGCGCCGGCAGGATCTTGCGCCGCGCGAGGTCGCCGGCGCCCCCGTGCAGGACGAAAGTGAACGGCTCGACCGGCTGGACGCGGCACGGTGACTCGGCCGACGACATGTCCGCTGACGTCACCGGTGACGTGTCCGCTGATGCGGCCGATGTCGCTCTCGGCGCCGGTCTCGGGTTCGGCGCCGGTCTCGGGTTCGGCGCCGGGGTCGGGTTCGGCGCCGGGGTCGGCGCTGCGGTCGGTGCGGCCGTTGGGAACTCCGTCAGTTGAATCCGCCGATGCCCGCCCCGCGGCGGATCTCGGTGATCAGGCCCTGACGATACTGCAGCGCGGACTGGCGATTCATCCGCCGCAAGTCCGTCGCCAGTTCGTTCCAGCGGTAACTCTGCGAACGGACGTAGTCGCAGTTGACTGTTCCGCCGCTGCGTGCTGCAGCCACGCTGCGCTCGAAGTCGCCATCGGCACGTTGACGCAACTCGGTATCGTTGATCTCGCGGCGGTCGAGGTCGATCAGCGGATAGGTCGCGCGAAATGACTTCAGCGCTTGGTCGCGCATCATCGTCTGGCTGTCGCAGCGCTCGACCATCCCGTACATGGCGCCCATCAACGTCGCGAAATTGCCGCGCGCCAGGGTATCGGCACCGAGCGGCTCGACGTCGGTCGCAGGCGATGACGAGATGTCGCTACGCAGCGCAGCGGTCAGCGTCGGCGCATTCGCCGGCATCGTGCGCGTCACCGGCGACGATCCATCGGTCGTCATCGGGACCGAGATCGAGGCGATGCTGGTGCGATCGGGAACGGGTGTGGCGACGGGACTGGCCGGCTCGACCTGGGCCCGCGGATCGACCGGCGGCGCGGCGGGCGTGCCATCGAATCGGGGCTGAGTCGTCGCCCGTGGGTCGACCGCGAGTTCGGGAGCGACGACCCGTGGAGTCTCGGCGACCACCGCGGTCTCGCGGGCACCGGATGCGGCCGTGCCCGCGGTGGCGCTCGCCGAATCCGCGGCAGCCGCCGTCGCGCCCGCTCCACCAGCCCCGGTCCCGGCCGCGACCTCGGCGCTGTCGCCGCTCGCACCCCGAGCACGGAGCCAGCCGAACAGGCGGCGGAACAGATTCGGGCGCTCGGCCTGGTCGCCTTCGGCGCCGGCAGCATCCGTCGCACTGTCGGTTGCAGACGGCGATCGATCTGGTGCCGGGGTCGGGTCGACCTGCGAGGCGGCGGCAGCCGACAGCGCGATGTCGGACGCCGGGGACGCCGACGCCGTCTCGGCGGCGAGCGAGCGTGGCGCCCGGCTGACGATCGGCGCCTGTGGCGACGTTCCCCAGGTCGACTGCGACATTCCGGCGGTCGGTTGCGACGTTCCCGCGGCCGATTGCGCCGTTCCCGCGCTCGGTTGCGACGTTCCCGCGGCCGGCTGTGACGACCCCGAACTCGGCGGCGACATTTTTGAGGCTGGCTGCGACAGCACGGCCAACTCGTCGCGCGCCTGGCGCATCAAGGCGCGGCCGAGGACGGTCTCGCCGGACTCGTCGGTTGCCGCTTCATCGCGGATCGACAGTGCGGCTTCGTCGTCGAAGTCGCTGCGCCCGGCACAGGCCGCGAGCGCGACCGCAAGCGCCACGGCGAGCCATGGCAGGCGTTGCCCGACGATTAGCGGGCGGCGGCGCGAACAGCGCGCGGCGCGCGAAGGGGAAATGGGACGATCCATGGTTGCTTCGCGAGATCGGCAGCGAGCCGGTCTCGATCATGTCCGGGATCGTCGATTCTTACCAGACCCGGCTAACCCTGTCGGCTCAAGACCCGATCAGCCAGACGGATGGGATACGGTTGGAGTCCGCCGGTCGCCACCCGTGCCGGGCCGCCACGGACCGGACGATGTTGCTCCGAGTCCTTTAGCTGGGGATCGACCCCTTCGGGGCGGGGGGCCGACGTCCTCGAGGCAGGGGCCGACGCCCCCGGAGCAGGGAGCAACCAAGCCCTCAGTGCCGATCAGCGCTTCGCCACCGACTCTTCGGCCCGGGTGACGAGCGGCGCGCCGATCTGCTTTTTCCAGGTCTCGTAGGTCGGCCGTGTCACTTTGATGAAAGCCTCCCGTTCATCGGACGTCAGCCTCGTCACCTTGACACCGAGGCCTTCGACCGTCTTCAGCATCGGCGTTTCGGCCTCGGCCAGGCCCTTGCGGGCGAGCGCGATCTGTTCGCGACCGGCGTCGATCGCCGCCTGGCGGACGATCTTCTGATCGTCGGGCGTCCAACTGTTCCAGACGTCACGGTTGACCACGAAGACTAGCGGATCGGCGACGTAGCCCCACATCGTCACGAATTTCTGGCCGACGGTGTGCAGTTTCGCCGCCTCGTAGATCGACATCGGATTCTCCTGGCCGTCGACGGCACCGGAGGCCAGTGCCGGCTGCGCGTCGGCCCAGCTCATCTGCGTCGGGTTGGCGCCGAGCGCGCGGAACGTGTCGAGGAACAGCGGCGAGCCGACGACGCGGATCTTCAGCCCCTTGAGGTCATCGGGCCGGCGGATCTCGTGCTTGGAGTTGGTGATCTCGCGATAGCCGTTCTCGCCCCAGGCGAGCGGCACGACTCCGGCCTTCTCGATGGTCTTCATCAGGTCCTCGCCGACGGGACCGCGGGTGATGGCATCGATCGCCTTGTAGTCGGGCATCAGGAACGGCATCGAGAACAGGTTGAGTTCCTTGACCTGCGGCGACCAGTTGATCGTCGATCCGATCGCCATGTCGATCACGCCCTGGCGGATGGCGGTGAACTCGCGCGTCTGGTCGCCCTGGACCAGCGAAACGCCGGGATAGAGCTTGATGTTGATCCGGCCGTTGGTCCGCTCGCGAACCAGGTTCGACCAGATCTCGCCGCCCTTGCCCCACGGGAACGAGGGGGGGACGACCAGCGAGAGCTTGTACTCGGACTTGTAGTCGGCGGCACCGGCCGGGCTCGGGCCCAGGGTCAGGGCCGTGGCCAGCGCGGCGATGGCGATCACGGACCCGCAGAGTCTCGCCGTCGTCGCTGCAAAGCGGCCACGCGGGTGGCGGAAGGGACGTCGCGGCGTCGCGGCGGTCGGGACGGGCATGGGTGTCTCCTCGTGGGGTGGCATCTGCCGGTCCCGCCGAGGTCGTCGTGAGGTCGTTCACGAAGCCGGGGGCCGGACGTGGCGCGATTGTAGGGTCGGGCAGGCCGCTGGCCGGT
>JBEVJQ010000366.1:0-11191 GCA_040510055.1 Burkholderiaceae bacterium
CACGATCAGCCGCGCCGTTGCCGCGGTCCGCTGACCAGGAGAGAGCTGGGGCAGTTGCGTGGTAGTCGGCATCGGTCCAAGCAGCATGAACGGATCGGCACCCGATGTGTCGTCAAGCCAATACTACGCCCATCGATACCCAAGCAGCAGCCAGTGTCCCCAAAGGCAACTATGCGCCGCCGGACGGTAACTCGCCGAACCCGACCCTGAGGTCGGCGAGCGGTTGCTCGAGGCGGGCAGCGACCGCGCCATCGCGATCGATCAGCCGCGATTGCCAATGTGCCCCGCTCACAACGGGTTGAGCATCCGTCAGCGTACCGGTGGTGACCAGCATGCCGGCAGTCGGAACGACGGCAGACGGAAATTCGGCGGGCGCGCCCGCCATCGCCGCGACCGACGCGAGCCAGTGGCCGAGTGCATGGAGCGGACCATCGAGGACATCGCGACCCTGTCCATGGGCAACGCCCCCGTCATCGGACCAAAGATCGATCTCGAGGGCCGACAGCGCCGCGGCCAGTCCCCCGGCGTCGACGACCCGGCGCCGCGGTCCGACCAGCAACGCTCCATGGAGGCTCTGGGAAGAGATGGCCTGGCGGGCATCGAACCGCCAGTCCGGCCACGGACTCTGTACCAGCTCGAAGCCGTGCGCGACCCAGGCGATTGCCTGTTCGATCGTCCCGAGGTCGCCAGCTGCGGGAATCGTCCGCATGCCGAGCACGACTTCGGGCTCGAGTCGTGGGCGGTTCAGTCGCCGGGCCAGCGCGCCTGCGTCGTAGGATGGCGGCCCGCCGGGGATCGAGAAGACGGTCGTGTCCCAGACTGGCGCCCAGATCGGGGCGAACACGCCGTAGCGCTCCCAGATCGTGCGATTGGTGAAGCCGATCTTGAAACCCACCGGCCGCTCGCCGCGGGCGAGGCGTAACCGGTTGATCTGATCCTGGAAAGCCTGGGCGGCGCGGAGATCGGGGACCGAATCCGCGACATCCGGCGCGGGGTCGCGTCCTGCGTCCATCGCTGCCAGCATCGAAGCGGCGAGCGCGGTTCCGGTCGATCCCCAGGGGGCGGTCTCAGTCATCGAGGGCATGATCGCCGCGAGTGGCGCGCCTGAGACGAATCGAACGTCCGACCCTTGGCTTCGGAGGCCAATACTCTATCCACTGAGCTACAGGCGCGCGGACCGCGGAGGATAGCGGTTTTTGTCCGGACCGTCCATGAAACGGGGCGTGCTTCGGGCACCGGCGTTAACATCCCGGGCTTGCCCCTGACACGGGCCTGCCCTCAGCACGAACAAGGACGACCAGCGAGCATGGCCGCGCACAATCCTCCCGACCCTCCGAAGATCGTCGCGCCACCCAGTGCCTCGCCGGGTCACGAGGAAGAGCACCGTACGCTGATCAAGACGCCACGGCAGTTGGTCACGGTCATCGTGCTGTCGTTCGTGGTGCCGATCATCGCGATCATCCTGCTCGCGAACTTCGTCGCGGCCGGGAAGCGTACCGGTGCCGGCACGGCATCGATGACGCCCGAAGCGATTGCCGCGCGAATCAAGCCCGTGGCTGGGTTCGAGTTACGTGCGGCCGATGGCTCGGGCCCGGCGCGCAGCGCTGACGAAATCTACAAGTCCGTTTGCTCGGCCTGCCACGCGGCCGGCGTGGCCGGCGCGCCGAAGGCGGGTGATGCGGCCGCCTGGGCGCCGCGGATCGCGACCGGCTTGCCGGCGTTGGTCCAGGCGGTGCTGAAAGGCAAGGGCGCCATGCCGGCCCAGGGCGGCGGCGAATATTCCGACCTCGAGATCGAGCGGACCGTGGTGATGCTGGCCAACCAGAGCGGTGGCAAGTTCTCCGAGCCGAAGCAGGACGAGAGCGCGCAGGACGAGGGCACGAAGGACGGTGGCGCCAAGGGGGAAGCCAAGGCTGAAGCCAAGGCTGAGGCCAAGGGTCAGGCCCAGTCTGACGGCAAGGGTGAGGCCAAGGCCGACGCCAAGGCCGAGCCCAAGTCCGACGCCAAGGCCGAGCCCAAGTCCGACGCCCGGTAGCGTCTGTTCATCGTCCTCGACGCTCCGGTCTTCGGACCTTTCAGTTCAACTGCAATGCGCCGATCCCCGCACCCACGGCGATCAACAGGAGCGGGTGCCAGCGGGTGGCGATCAACGCGATGACCGTGGCCGCGACGAGCAGTGCGGTGACCCAGCCCGTTGTCGCCCCCTGCGCCAGCACGACACCCGTCGACAGGACGAGGCCGACGGTCATGGGCGCCAGCGACCGCTTGATCAGCCCCATCCAACGTGCGTTGCGCGGGTCGGCGGCGGCGTGCTCGAGCAGGAGGGCCAACAGTGACGACGGGCCGCAGATCCCGAACATCGCTACTGCAAGGCCAAGGAAGCCCGCCGCTTCGAGCCCGAACAGGGCGACGAACAGGACATTCGGTCCGGGCGCGGCCTGCGAAATCGCGTAGAGCTCCGTGAACCGCTGCTCGTCGATCCACTGGTGCTCGATCACCATGAAGCGGTGCATCTCGGAGACGGTGGAGTTGGCGCCGCCGATCGACAGCAGCGACAGCAGCAGGAACTGCTTGAACATGGCCCATAGCATCGCCGGGTCGGCGGCGGTTATCGAGTCGACGACGGCGTTCATCGGTCCCGGTCCGGTCGTCGTTCTTCGGAGGGCACGGATTCGCCGACGGCGGCGCGACGGCCGGCCCACCATTCGAGGGCGAGGCAGAGCGGCAGCAGGATCAGCACCACCGGTACCAGCGGCAGGCGCAGAAACCCGACGGCGATCAGTGCCACCACCATCGGCACCAAAGCCCGCACGTGGCGCGGTAGCCCGGTGGCGAGCTTGAATCCGGTCGCCAGGATCAGTCCGGCCGAAACCGCCATCATCCCGCGCAGCGCCCCGCGAACGCCGGCAACGTCACCGAACCGGTAGTAGAAGTAGACGATGGCAAGCAGCAGCGCCATCGGGACCAGCACCAGGCCCGCGAAGGCGAACATCGCGCCGCGGACTCCGGCATAGCGGTAGCCGAGCATGACCGCGAGGTTGACCACGTTCGGCCCCGGCATGACCTGCGCGACGCCGAGGAGTTCGGTGAAGGCGCGATCGTCGATCCAGCCATTGCGTTCGACGACGGCGCGCCGGACGAAGGGCAGGACGCCCCCGAAGCCGGACAAGCCGACGCGGGCGAACTCGCCGAAGAGTCGCGCGGGGCCGGGCGGCGGAGTGGTGCTCACGGGCGCGCGAGCATGGCTCGCAGGGCCGCCAGCTTTTCCTTGGCCGAGGCCTGGTCGACGACCGCCGACGGACCGGCATCGGGCTCGAGCCCCATCTCGGCGATGAATGGCGACGGCTCGCGGTCGACCATGGCCCGGGCCCGTCGCCGCTGCCGGCACCAGCTGATCGCGAGACTCCGTCGCGCGCGCGTGATCGCCACATACATCAGCCGCCGCTCCTCCGCGAGGCGGACGGTGGGGTCGTCGAGAGGCGACGAGCCGTCGCCTTGGTCGGTCTCGGCCTCGACTCGACCGCCGTGCGGAAGCAGCCCCTGTTCGGCGCCGATCAGGAACACATGGGCGAACTCGAGCCCCTTGGCCGCATGGATGGTCGACAATCGCACCGCATCGGCGTCGCGCTCGCGCTGCCCCAGCATCGTGATCAGGGCAATCCGCTGCGCCATCTCGGCCAGCGTCTGCTGCTCCTTGTCGCCGACCCCGGCGATCCAGTCGCGGAAGTCGCGGACGTTCTGCCACTTCGTGTCGGCGACACGCGGGTCATCGCTGTCGCGCAGGTGCGCCTGGTAGTCGATCGCTGCAATCAGATCGTCGAGCACGACGCCGGCCGGCTCGCGTTCGGCGCGCCAGCGGATCCGATTGATGAACCGGCCGAAATCGCGCAACGGCGCGAGTTGGCGCTCCGGCAGCCGCGTCTCGACGCCGGACTCGAACACCGCGGCGAACAGGCTGCAATGGCGCTCGCCGGCATAATCGGCCAGCGCCTTCAGCGTCTGTGGACCGATACCGCGGCGCGGAGTCGTCACCGCCCGGACGAACGCCGGATCGTCGTCGTCATTGGCCAGCAGGCGCAGATAGCCGCAGAGGTCGCGGATCTCGACGCGGTCGAAGAACGACTGCCCACCGGACAGCTGATAGGGAATCCGCTCCTTGCGCAGCATCTGTTCGACCACGCGCGCCTGCTGGTTGGAACGGTAGAGCACGGCGAAGTCCGACCACGGCGACCGCTTCTGATGGCGCGCAGCCGACAGCCGCATCACCACCGACTCGGCCTCGTCTTCATCATCATCGCAGGCGGTTACCCGGATCGGGTCGCCGACGCCCAGCGCCGACCATAGCTTCTTCTCGTGCAGCTTGGGGTTGTGCGCGATCAGCGCATTGGCCGCCGACAGGATGGTGCGGCTCGAGCGGTAGTTCTGTTCGAGCTTGATGACCTTCAGCCGCGCGAAATCGTCGCCGAGCCGGCGCAGGTTGTCCAGGGTCGCGCCGCGCCACCCATAGATCGACTGGTCGTCGTCACCCACGGCGGTGAACGCCCCGCGACCGCGAACCAGCTCCTTGAGCAGCGCGTACTGGGCGGCATTGGTGTCCTGGTACTCGTCGATCAGCACGTAGCGCAGCCGCGAACGCCACAACGCCGCCTCGTCGCCGTCCAGGCGCATCAGCGCGAGCGGCAGCCGGATCAGGTCGTCGAAGTCGACCGACTGGTAGCCGTCGAGCGTCGCCTGGTAGTCGCGGAACGCGCGCGCTGCCTGGGTGCGGAAGGTGCCGTTGCCAGCCCCGGCCTCCCCTTGCCCGCCGCCACCAGCGGTTGCTGCTCGGCCGCGAACCGCATCGTTCGGGTCGACCATCGCGTTCTTCCAGGCCGAGATCTGCGCCAGCGTCGCCCGCACCAGCTTGCGGTCGGTCGTGCCGATGATCTGAGCCATCAGGCTCTCGCAGTCACTGCTGTCGAGGATCGAGAACGACGGTTTCAGGCCGACCGCGCGGCCGCTGGCCCGCAGCATCCGCACGCCGAGCGAATGGAAGGTGCAGATCGTCGGGCGACCGGCTCCGCGGCGGTCGGCGGTCCGGTCCGCTCCGCGCAGCGTCCGCGACGCGTCGAAGCGCTCCTGCATCTCGAGCGCGGCCTTGTTGGTGAAGGTGATCGCCGCGATCGCCGATGGGGCGATCCCGGCGGTGATCAGGTGCAGCAGCTTGGCCGTGATCACCCGGGTCTTGCCCGACCCGGCGCCGGCCACGATCAGGCAGGGGCCGTCGAGATAGCGGACGGCTTCGAGCTGTGCCGGGTTCAACGCCTGCGCGGTGGACTCGCTCATCGGTCAGATCTCGAGCGGGTCGATTATCAGCGACCATCCGAGCCCACCACCCACCTCCGCGGCCAGCGCGGCGAGCCGCTCGCGGGTCTGGTCAAGGAGGCGGTGCAGCGCCGGCCGCTGCCCGGCTTCGATCAGCAACTGGCTGCGGGAAAGGCCGCGGAGCCGGGCAAGCGGCATCGGAACCGGGTCGCAGACCGTGACCGCTGCAGCAAGCCCGCCGGAGTCGGCGGCCGCGACGAGCGCGCTCCGGCAACCTTCGAGAAATCCTGTGGCGAGCTCGGGCCGCCGCGCCTGTGCTACCACCAGCGCCTGGTGAGCACATGGCGGTAGCCGCTGCGCCGCCCGGTCGCGCAGTTGGGCGGCAGCGAAGCCGGCGTAGTCTTCGCGCCGGACGAAGTCGAACAGCGGGTGGTCGGGGTAGCGGGTTTGGACCCAGGTGGCCGCGTGCTCGGGACGATGACGGCCGGCGCGCCCGCTGACCTGCAGCAGGGTCGCGAACAGTCGCTCGGGCGCGCGAAAGTCCGAAGCGAACAGGCCGGCGTCGGCGTCGGCCACGACGACCTGCGTCAGCCGCTGGAAGTCGTGACCTTTGGCCAGCATCTGCGTGCCGACCAGGATGTCGACTTCGCCGGCATGCGTGGCCGCCAATACCGCGGCGACGGCACCGCGTCGGTTGGCGACATCACGATCGAGGCGCGCGATCCGCGCCGACGGGAACAGCTCGCGCAGCCCGTCCTCGAGTCGCTGGGTGCCGCGCCCGATCGGCGCCAGGTCCTGCTCGCCGCACTCGGGACAGGCGCGTGGCGAGCGGCGTTCGCTCGCACAGTGGTGGCAGACGAGCCGGTAACGGCGGCCCGCGGCCGTGCCGGCGACAGGCGTCGAGTGCAGGACGCGATAGGCGTCGCAATGGTCGCAGCGCGACAGCCAGCCACAGCTCGGGCAGACGAGGACGGGCGAGTAGCCGCGCCGGTTCAGGTAGAAAAGTGATTGCTCACCACGCCCGAGAGCTTCGGTGACCGCGGCAATCACGTTCTCGGCCAGGCCGTGCCGCTGCGCGCGCTCGCGCAGCGGCACGAGCTCGATCTGGGCGGTGATGGTGTGGACGCTACCCGTGTCGTCTCCAACAGCTTTGTCGCTGCCCGATCCGTCGGCGCCCGCGCTTTCGGTGCCCGCGCTGTCGATGCCCGCGCTGTCAGGGCCCGTGGCGTTCGCTATGCGGGCGTCGCGGGTCCGCGATCGGCTCGGGCGTTCCGTCAGCCGCAGCAGCACATAGCGTCCGCGCGCAGCGTTGTGCCAGCTCTCCAACGACGGTGTGGCCGACCCCAGCGCAACCGGAATGCCGGCGAGCGCGGCGCGGCCGATCGCCAGGTCGCGAGCCGAGAAGCGAACGCCTTCCTGCTGCTTGAACGACAGATCGTGCTCCTCGTCGACGACGATCGCCGCCAGGGCCGGCATCGGAACCAGTGCGGCCGAGCGCGTGCCGATGACGATCCGGGCGCGGCCCGTGGCCGCTGCCAACCAGTGGCTCGCGCGTCGCGCCTCGGGCATGTCGCTGTGCAGGACAGCGATCGCATCGTCGCCAAATCGCTCGCGCAACTGCGCTTCGAGCGCCGGTGCGAGCCCGATCTCCGGGACGAGCATCAGGACCTGGGCTCGGCGATCGGCGGCGAGGATGCTGGCGACCCAGCCGAGATAGACCGCGGTCTTGCCGCTGCCCGTGATCCCCTGGATGAGCGTCGGCTTCGGCGGGTCCTCGCCTGGGGCCGCGCGTTGGATCCCGATCAGGTGATCGATGATGACGCGTTGTTCGGCCGTCCATGCCTCGGTTCCGACCGCCCCGCGATCGGCATCGCGGAGCGAGACGGCGCGCGCGTTGTCGTCGAACGCCGCCAATCGCTGCGTCGCTGTCACGCGTGAGCGTCTGCCGGGCGCAGTTCGCAACGATTTCGGTACGCCAGCCAGCGCGAGTTCGGCAGGATTCGCGTGATAGTAGTTGGCAGCGAAAGTGAGCAGGGCGAACCAGTCCGATGGCATCGGCGGCAGGTCTTCGACGATCCGCTCGAGATCGCGGACTCGATCGGCATCGATCGCGACGCGATCGCTGATCGCTTCGACGATTCCCACGCGCTGTTGCCGCCCCCACGGAACGACGGCCCAGTCGCCGCGCGCAACCGGCATGTCGCAGGGGACGCGGTACGAGTAACGCCCGGCGAGCCGGCCGTCAATCAGCACCTCAGCATAGCGGGGCGAACTTAAAGTCATTCGGAAGAAAGCGAAGCAAATGATGGTGCAACAAGGCTTTTTCCGGATCGTTCACAAAAGCTGTGGATAACGCTGTGCAAAGATCGTCGCGACTGCCTGCAGAGGCCCGTAATTACCCATGTTCGAGGGGTTTGCTCACAAAAACGTCATATTCTGAGCCTTATAAATCAATGACTTATGTAGTGCCCGTAATGTACAAGCAAGACTACTGAAAGCTCGGCCCAGTCGGCCCCTTGTGTGCATAACCGCGCGACCGTGGCCTAACTAAGTGAGGAACTACTCGCCCGCCGGCGCCTGATTTCAGCGCTGTGACGGTGCACGGTCTCGACCAGAACGGCGACGCTGTCGGGGGGTGTGAACTGCGACAGGCCGTGGCCGAGGTTGAAGACATGACCGAGGCCCGGGGACAGTGACGGATCGGCATCGTAGCGCTCGAGCGTGGCGACTACCTGCTGGCGTACGGTGTCGGCCGATCCCATCAACGCCATCGGATCGAGGTTGCCCTGCAGAGCCACGCGCGTCCCGATCCGGCGCCGGGCGTCCGCCAGATCGACCGTCCAGTCGACCCCTACAGCCGCGGCGCCGGTGTCAGCGAGCCGCTCGAGCCACAGGCCGCCGCCCTTGGTGAAGACGACCACGGGCACTGTCTTGTCGGCGACGGCGGCGACGATTCGCGCGAGGTACGACTGCGAGCAAGCGACGAAGTCGGCATCGGACAGCACCCCGCCCCAGGTGTCGAAGATCATCACCACCTGCGCGCCGGCGGCAATCTGCGCATTGAGGTAACCGATGACGGCCTCGGTAACGACCTCCAGTATCCGGTGCAGCAGGTCCGGTCGACGGTAGCGCAGCGTCTTGATCAGGCGGAAGTCGCTGCTTCCTCGACCTTCGACCATGTAGCAGGCCAGGGTCCACGGGCTGCCCGAGAAGCCGATCAGCGGAACGCGACCGCCGAGTTCGCGGCGAATCAGCCGGACCGCGTCGCAGACATAGCGCAGTTCGACTTCCGGATCCGGAACCGCCAGGTGGGCGACGTCGGCTTCGTCGCGTACCGGCCGCTCGAACCACGGGCCCTCGCCGGCCGCGAACCGCAGCCCCAGCCCCATCGCGTCGGGAATCGTCAGGATATCGGAGAACAGGATCGCCGCGTCGAGGTCGAAGCGACGCAACGGCTGCAGGGTCACCTCGCAGGCTCGATCGGGTGACTGGCATAGCGCGAGGAAGTCGCCGGCCGCGGCGCGCGACTGGTTGTACTCGGGCAGATAACGACCGGCCTGTCGCATCAGCCAGACCGGCGTGCAGTCGACCGGCTCGCGCCGCAGCGCCCGCAGCAGCCGGGTCGCGCGGGCGCTCGGGCCTTCGATGTTGCGCTCGGCCATGGGATCCGGCTGGGATTGGGGGTCGGTCGGTCACCGTCGCGCACTGCGGGCGGCGGCCGCGGCGCGGCGCGCTGCGATAGCTGCCTCGATGGCCGCGAGCCCGACGACTCGCATGCCCGGAGTGTCCGCGGCGGTCAGCTGCTCGACCGCGATCTGCGCGAGGTCGACCGATCGTATCACCTGGCTCGACGACGGCAGCATGAAACGGAGCTGTGACAGATAGAAGCGCGCGAAGCGGCGCAAGCGGGGGCCCGCTCGTGATGGCGTTGCCGCTTCGCGCGTCGGCTTCATCACGATCACCGTGGCGATCGAGGTCGCGGCCAACGCCGCCTCCAAGCCCTGGGGCAGCAGCCGCGTCGCCGCCGACAGTTGCTGCCAGGCGGCAAGTGGAGCCAGCAGAAGAAGCCTCTTGGCGCCCGCTGCGGCGGCCGTCTCGGCCACGGCGAGGACGGCGGCCGCGGTCGGAAGCGGGTCGAACGCGGCTCTTGCGCCGGGCCGCGGCGGTCGCGGATCGAACAGCAGATAGACGTCGTCGCAGCGCCGCGCGCCAGGAAATGCCTTCAGCGTCTCGAGGTCGACTGACTCGAAGCCGCGGACCGTCGTCGGCATCGGATGCGGCCCGAGGACGCAGACTCGCGCATAACAGCGGGCCACGACCTGCTCCACCAGCGCGTCACCGAGTCGCCCGATAGCACCGCCGATCCACGCGTTCCGCTCGCGGACGTCGGGCGACAATGCGGCAGAGCCGCGAGGCGAGCGGTTACTTCTTGCGCAGCTTGCGGATCGCCGCGAGCTGGGCCGCCATCATGGCGAACTCGGACTGGGCTCGGGCCAGGTCGATATCGCTCTTCGCCTGGGACATGGCCTCCTCGGCCTGGCGCGCGGCCTCGGCCGCCTTGGCTTCGTCGAGGTCATGACCGCGGATCGCCGTGTCGGCCAGCACCGTCACCCGGTTCGGCTGGACCTCGAGGATGCCGCCGGCCACGAAGACGAACTCCTCCTCGCTCTTGCCCGGCTCCTTGATCCGGACAGCACCAGCCTTGATCCGGGTGATCAATGGGATGTGCTGCGGGTAGATCCCCAGTTCTCCGACCTCGCCGGGCAGCGCGACGAATTCGGCCTCGCCTTCGAAGATCGACTCCTCGGCGCTGACGACGTCGACGTGGATGGTGTTCATTTCAGGGTCTTGGCCTTCTCGAAGGCCTCATCGATGCCCCCGACCATGTAGAACGCCTGCTCGGGCAGCGCGTCGCACTCGCCGTTGACGATCATCTTGAAGCCGCGGATGGTCTCCTTCAGCGTCACGTACTTGCCGGGCGAGCCGGTGAAGACCTCGGCGACATGGAACGGTTGCGACAGGAAGCGCTGGATCTTGCGCGCCCGTGCCACGGCGAGCTTGTCTTCGGGCGAGAGCTCGTCCATCCCCAGGATGGCGATGATGTCGCGCAGTTCCTTGTAGCGCTGCAGCGTGGCCTGGACCGCGCGTGTGGTCCCGTAGTGCTCCTCGCCGATCACGTTCGGGTCGATCTGACGCGAGGTCGAGTCGAGCGGGTCCACGGCGGGGTAGATCCCGAGCGAGGCGATGTCGCGCGACAGCACCACGGTGGCGTCGAGGTGGGCGAAAGTCGTCGCCGGCGACGGATCGGTAAGGTCGTCGGCCGGCACGTAGACGGCCTGGATCGAGGTGATCGATCCGGTCTTGGTCGAGGTGATCCGCTCCTGGAGCCGGCCCATCTCCTCGGCCAGCGTCGGTTGGTAGCCCACGGCCGACGGCATCCGGCCGAGCAGCGCCGAGACCTCGGTTCCGGCCAGCGTGAAGCGATAGATGTTGTCGATGAAGAACAGGATGTCGCGCCCCTCGTCGCGGAAGCGCTCGGCCATCGTCAGGCCGGTCAGCGCCACGCGCAGGCGGTTGCCCGGCGGCTCGTTCATCTGGCCGAAGACCATCGCCACCTTCGACTGCGACAGGTCCTCCTGGACGATGACCTTGGCGACCGACATCTCGTGATAGAAGTCGTTGCCTTCGCGTGTACGCTCACCGACGCCCGCAAACACGGACAGACCCGAGTACTGCTTGGCGATGTTGTTGATGAGCTCGAGCATGTTGACGGTCTTGCCAACGCCGGCGCCGCCGAACAGGCCGACCTTGCCGCCCTTGGCGAACGGCACGAGGAGGTCGATGACCTTGATGCCCGTGACGAGCAGATCCTGACCGCCCGCCTGCT